>JAVHPA010000141.1:0-1387 GCA_036170345.1 Candidatus Moraniibacteriota bacterium | reverse complement strand
AGGCGGGCGGCGAATTTGAATCCCATAGAAGCGCTTCGTTACGAGTAGCGTATTATATAATTAATTGCCTAATACTTAATATAAACATATGAGCAACAAGTACATTGCCACTGGAATAATCCTTCTGATTATTGTCGGTGGCGGAGCGTTTTATGGGGGAACTACCTATGAAAAGGGCAGTTTGTCGAAACTTGGTCTTCTGAGAAGCGCGAGCGGAGGGCCGAGCGGCGGCAATCAGGGAAGACCGGGAGGAGCAGGCAGAGCATTCGGTGGCGGACAAGGCGGTAATGGCGGCCCAAATGGCGCGCAGGGCGATTTTACCAGCGGCCAGATCATTTCAAAAGATGATAAAAGCATAACCATAAAGACTCGGGACGGCGGGTCAAAGATCGTTTATTTTTCCGATTCGACTTCTATCGGAAAGGCGGTTAGCGGAACTTCAACAGATCTTGCTACCGGGCAGCAAGTCGTAGTAAATGGCAAAAGCAGCCCGGACGGCAGCCTTTCGGCCCAAAACATCCAGATCCGGCCGGATCAGCAAAACTAAAGAAATCATAATGAATCGCAAAAACCGCTTTTACGCGGTTTTTTGCTTTTTATTAATTCAAAAAGTATAATGAACTTAGGCAAGTATTAGTTAAATAGAAAAATAATTAGATAGAGCTAAATTTATGGAGCAAAAAGAAAAAAATGAAAATATAGCGAGTGAGATCAGTCCGCCGCCCGCGAAAAATAATAACAATAAAGTATTGTTCTGGATTTTGGGAGGATGTTTAGTGCTGCTGATCATAACAGGCCTCATTACGGCCGGCTTTCTTTATTGGGGATATAAGAAAATTAATCAGGCAGCTAGTGATAACAAGCGCCAAATAGAAGAGCGGCAGAATGAAATGAAGAAAATAGAGGAGGCGCCGCAAAATATCAGCGCACCGACTGGGACATCTGTGCCGGAACCGCCACAGGCAATTAGCGAAGAACCGCAAACGAATTCCGATACCAATCAAAGCACGGAAGGAATGCAGCCATTCTCCGGAGAAAAGCAAATCGGCTACATTAAGAAGGTCTACACAAAGGGCGGAAAAAATTATTTGGATATAGATTATATCCAATGGCTGACCGGCGCCGAAGCGCAAAAGGCGATGCGCGAAGACGGAGCTTGTCCAAAGACGGGCGAATGCATAGTGATGGATGATTATTATATCCGAAACGTCAATCCCCAAATCCGCACTTTTGAAATTTTGCCGGACGCCGAAATCACCATGCAGACATATGACATGGAAACGACTGGCCAAATTCAGCCGCAATCACTAAATTTCAATCAATTCAGCCAAATCTGGAGCACGAACACAAAACCGAATCTAAAAAATGTTCCGTATATCATTGAAAT
>JAVHPA010000140.1:0-6421 GCA_036170345.1 Candidatus Moraniibacteriota bacterium | reverse complement strand
AATTCAAAACTGGGGATGCCAGGCATCGACAGTTTGTTCTCTCAAAATACGCAAGTCGAGCATGATATTAGCCTCGTAAAACCTTGTATCAAGATCATAAGTGCAAACTTATTTTCAAAAGCGCAGCGGACATTTGCTAACGCATTTCAACCTGCTTACGCTTCTGCTATTGCCTAATTCGCGATAGCCATCGAATTGCCGACGCCTACTAGGCAAACCTCGGTGTCATATAGCAGGCTCTGCAAATTATTTTTTCTCGAGATAACTTGCGAGACTAAATCGAGGACGACTTATTAAGGTTTTGCCGGCTTTATACTTGATAAGTTAGTCAAAACAATCCGGCTAAACTTGTAGAATATTTTTTGAAATACAAATTTGGACGGGAGTTCGATTCTCCCCATCTCCACAAAATAAAGCTAAGCTTTGAGGAATTGCGAGTGAATAACGAGCAAGAAAAAAGCTTAGCTTTGGAAAATAATAATCCATAATACAAAATATATAAGACGACGATATTTCCGCCCCCGGCCGAAGTACCAGGGGCCCAGAGTCCGCATAAACGAATATATCCGCGTCCCGGAGGTGAGGCTCATTGATGAAAATGGAGAGCAGATCGGAGTTGTTCCGACCCAGCAGGCTCTCGATATGGCAAAAGTCAGAGAGCTGGATCTCGTTGAAATTGTTCCCAACACTCGCCCGCCGGTCGTGAAAATAATGGATTTTGGGAAATACCAGTACCAAAAAGCGAAGGAAGCCCAACAGCAAAAATCCAAGCAGAAAAAAACCGAGATCAAAGGGCTTCGAATCGGACTTCGAACCGATGATCATGATATCGAAGTGCGGCAAAAGCAAACGGAAAAATTCCTGTCCGCCGGCCACAAAGTAAAAATTGAAATCCGCCTCAAAGGTCGAGAGAAAGCCCATCAGCATCTGGCCAGAGAATCATTATATAATTTTATCAAGTCGATAACTTCTCCCAATAAGATCGAGCAGGAAATAAAAAGATTCCCGGGAGGATTTAACGTCGTAATCGCGCCAAAGTAATTTATGCCTAAGATCAAAACCCGAAAAGCAGTTCGAAAAAGAGTGAAAATAACCGGCCGGAAAAAGGTCATGCGCCGAAAAGCGGGACAGGGCCACTTCAACGCCCGCGAGGCGGGCAAAAACACCCGCGGAAAACGCCGGGATGCGGTTGTTTTCAAGACCGACGCCGAAAATATCTTAAGAAATTTACCCTACAACTAATATGTCACGAGTAAAAAGAGGGACCACTGCCCATAAACGAAGAAAAAAGGTCATAAAGCAGGCTAAGGGTTTTATGTGGCACAGAAAAACCAATTACCAAGCCGCGAAAGAAGCCCTGATCAAAGCCGGAAAATACGCCTATCGCGACCGCCGGAACAAAAAGAGATCTTTCCGCCGGCTTTGGATTTTGCGCCTGAACGCCGCTCTTCGCATGCATGGCGAAAAATACAGCGCTTTCATCAAAAAAATGTCCGATAAAAAAATCGTCCTCGACCGGAAGGTATTGTCGGAAATGGCCATAAAATATCCGGAGCAATTCAAAAAGTTAGTAGAGTTTGTGAAATAAATTTATACTGAATATATCAAAGAATCCGCCCTAGGTGGATTCTTTTTCGAGCATTTTCATTTTTTCTTCTCGTTTGAAAAAATTTCCTGAATCAGCTCTTTTCCCAGCCGATAAATGGCGTAAAAAGGCAGATATATCCAGATGACTTTTCCTATTATCGTCTCGAAAAATTTTTCCGCCGAAAATTCATTAGACATTGTTCTTATTTAAAAATTGATAATTTTAAACCTGCCTATATCATAAATTACGTCTTTCTTTTCCACAATTATTTTCCATTTCCTTTTTCTGGCAATCTTTTCCAAATTCAAGTTGGGATTAAAAGCAATCGGCCGTTTCACCATTTCCAGAAAACTAATGTCCGATTCGGTGTCTCCCATTCCCACCGAATCTTGAAGCGTTATTTCTTTTTCTGCGACGTATTGGCCGACCAAATGCCCCTTGTGCCTCACGGGTTCAAAAATAGTTCTTCCGGTATATTTTCCTTTCCCGTTAGTTTCGTAAACAGTTCCGAAAACCTCATCCAGTTTCAAATATTTATTGTACTCGCTCACAATTTCAATTGGCGAACCAGAGATGGCTATTAATATATAATTATCCGCCCGCAGCTTGGCGATCAGGTCCTTCGCAAAAATATAAACCCGGTTCTTGTTGAATTCGGCTACTTTGCGGCTGGCCTCAATAATATCTCCTTGAGAGCATCCGCTTATTTCTCTTTCATAAATCCTCACGATTTCTCTTCGATAATCTTCATAAGTTCCTCGATGTTCCAGCCAGGAAGCGTAAGTCCGAACCAAAAAATTGCGAGCCGATTTCCTGAATATGCCTCTCCAGGACAACTCATCAATCAACTCAAAATGAAGATTCTTGCGGAAAATTGTTCCGTCAATATCAAAAACAGCCAGTTTTTTTCTTTGTTTTATCATTGTTTTTTTAAAGCTCGGCTTTTTATTTTTTTCTATTTCTTTTTTCCGTTGCCCTCATGCATGTCACGAAGTCTCAAATAAAGACCCCATATTCCGACGGTAATCGCGATCAAAAGCCATTGAGTCGGGGCCAGCCAGATTGGCGGCTTTACGGCCCAGCTGATGACTGCCATAAAAACAGACGTTACGGATAGGATGAAAAAAATGTCCGATGATGATTTTATGCCCATTTCACACCTCCCTTCATAATTTTGTTTTTATTTTTATTGTTTTACTTCTTATCTTTTATAATTTCATTATAAGCCTTTATAAACAATACGCCAAGATTTTTGTGAGGAGGGACATAGCTACTGAAGTCCTTATTATTTCCAAGTTTCTTTTCTGCTTCCGTCCAAAATTCATTCCACCGAATATCTCGGCCACCTAAAATTTCCACGTTTAGCATCTTAAACAACGGATCATTCACACTAACCGTGCCTCTGCCTTTAGTGGAAATAATATGCGCGCCAGGAGCTCTTTTAAGAACCGCGCGGAGATTATTATATCCCCCGCATGATCCCAAAGAAACGATCTTCGCAATATTTGGTATACGTTCAATGGTTTTTTGAACATGATAACTGTGACCTCGATGAACGACTACGATAGATTGAATATTTCTCTTCTTCAGTTCTTTTTCGATATTAGCCGTGCCTTCTTTTTCTTTGTCTGGTAAATTGGCATATATTTCTATCTTTTTCTTATTCTTTCCAGCAACTGATCCTATCAATACATAATCCCCTTTCTGTTCGATCTTCCAATCAGCTTTATTTTTATACTGGCTGATAAAATTTTCGAAAGAGCCTTTGCCGTCCGCGTCGTTATAGAAAAAATACTGCTGCACATTGGTTTCATCTGGATTGAATAATTCCGAGGAGGAAACTTTTTCCAGACTCGGGAGCTTATACTTTTGCGCAATTTCACGAAGCCAATTGTCATCTATGACAATTTTCCCTTTAAACAAGCCAGCCAAGAGCCCATACAGCGCCTCGCCCTTAGTATTTTTAGTTTCTTGCACTCGCTGATATTCTGAAACAATCTCTTTTTGCATAATTTCCAGAATAGCCGGGTCTTTCAAACTGCCAAAAGTATCCGCCACGCCGACCGCTTGAGAAAGCATGTCCGGTGCGCTTTCGATATTTCGGACAAATCTTTTGAGCAGATTTTCAGCCGACTCCGGTTTCATGGTCGCCAAAAAATCATTCAAACGATTGAACCCGGCGCACATTTTGATAAAGGTTCTGAATTTCACGTATTTAGCTGTTTCGATCAACTGATCGCCGGGAATATTTTTTTCTTCCATATCCCTGGCCATGCGATCAAAAAGACCGTTGAACGAAGAAGTGTAAACCTCGTCTTCGCCATACACCATTAAAGCGTAGAGTTCTCGAGGACCCATGCCTTCGACCAATTTGAATCTTAAAGCATCGGCCTCGTTATGAAGCATATTTATCTGATAAACTTTTTCAAGACACTTATCTTTTAGTTCTCTTTGTATTGACTTTTTTCCGATAGGATCTGGATGAGTGCCCACATCCATAAGAGCTAAAAGCATTTTGGAATCATCCTTTGTAATTTGAGCCATTTCGGAAAAAGACATTTTTTTATCCAAAAAATTCTGCATCAAAAGGGACATCTTTTTCTTTGTTTCAACCGGATATTCTGTTTTGTTCAAATCGCCTATGCTCCTCACAACCGGATCATTACTTTTTTCCAAGGCTGCGGTGATCTCCTTCATGCTAGCAGCATACGCTCTTTGCTGATCCTCTTTTTCCGAATAATAATACCAGTATTTACCGATTTCTCCATCGCAGTGATTTCCATGCTCTATGGCAGAATAAGGATCTGCTTTGAACGCTTTTTCTAGGATCTCCTGCTCATATTCTTTTCCTGACAAGTGTCTTGCAATTTTAAATATTATGTCCGGATGCTCTTCGCATATACCTCTGGTAAATTTTTCAAGAATTTTATCGGCAAAGGGAAAATCTTTGTATAAATCATAATTTCTAATCAATTCTTGCCTGACATAGAGATTTGGCAAATTATCTGAATTCAATAAATTTTCTGCCGCATTCTGAAAAATCATTTTGGCATTCGGCAAGGATGCGTACTGTTTCGCATTCATGACAGCCTCTGCGGAGTTGCATTGAGCGGCAATCTGATAAACATATTCAGGATCACGAAGTAAAGAAATCCAGGATCGATCCCTTAAAATATATTCAGGGTGCTTTACAAGATCTTCCTCGAATTCTCTTTGAAACTCGGCGTCGTCAATCAGCAGCTGCACAGAGCCGATCCTGTTTTCCGAAGTACCTGCTACCCTTCTTTCTGACAACGCATCGGAACCAAGCGAGAGCGCCGTCGTAAAAGCTAGAACCTTCGCCAGTCCCTTGGTTTTTCTCCCCAATTTCGTAAGTGCTCCTTCACGACTTTCTTCTGTTTTACTTTGTGTTTCTAGACTCATAACTTAATAGTGAATAACCACCGGCGTTCCGATATCCGCCCAGCTATAAACTGTTTTGGCCGGGCCAACTCCGAGCCGGACGCAGCCGTGCGACACGGGCGTTCCCAGATGATTGGCTCCTTCTTTATATCCATTCGGCCATTCCGGAAGCTCATGGATCCCGTGTCCGGCGCCCGTGAACTGCATCCAATAAGGCATATAAAGCTTATACTTCTTCGAATAGGCTCTTCCGGCTTTTGACATAACTTTGAAAGTTCCAGTGGGTGTGGCCATCCCCCGCTTGCCGGTAGAAACCCGATAAGTCCCTAAACTTTTCCCGTCTTCAAATATAGATAGGTTTTGTTTTGCCAGATTGATGTCGATATATTTGCCGTCAGCGATTCTTGCTATCGCGAATTC
Source organism: Candidatus Moraniibacteriota bacterium (assembly GCA_036170345.1). Taxonomy (GTDB): domain Bacteria; phylum Patescibacteriota; class Minisyncoccia; order Moranbacterales; family UBA11712; genus Fen-1326. The sequence continues at coordinate 1,011 of JAVHPA010000140.1, read as the reverse complement.
ATCGGGAGCCGCCGGAGCAACCGCGTTCGGCGCCGGATCGGGAACGACCACCGGCTCGCTTTCGGTTTTGAAGTTTGCCCGGAACACCTCCGGCAATTTTTTTGTTTCCGCGCCCCCTTCACTCACTGCTTCTTGAACGCTTATCGCGTAATCAGTCGAATATTTGAGCTTGTCTTTTGAAGAGAGAGTAAATATCTGTCTTTCTTCGTCATTAATAAAATTAAATCCGTTGGCGGTTCCCACGGCAAAGTTTATATCGTACCCAGCCGTTGGTTTGTCAAATTTAATAATAACATTGGAATCAATCTTCGCGCCTGGTTCTCCGCTCACCGGACTCACGGAAACAACTTTCGGCATTTCACTCACCGAAAATGAAAAGTTTACCGGATCAACCTCTCTTCTCATGAGCCGATTGATCGAAAAGGTGGATTGGGGTTTTATCTCAACGGCATAATTTGCTCCGGGTTTGAAATAACGGACCGGTTTTATTTTCAGCTTTTGGTAATTATTTTCCCAGCTGAATTGAACTTCCGCGGCCGGAGTTATTTTGACATTTTTTTCAACCGCCGACGGAACCATTGGATGGTTGAAATTGATAATTATGGAATCTTTCGGGCCAATAAGCGACCCATTTTCCATACTGGCCGAAAGTCCGATTTCTCCAGTGGCGTATTGCGAGCCGAAAATGAGAAGAAGGGCAGCCGCCCCCAGCAGAACAAAAAACAGCTCCAGCCAAAACGATTTCGAATGATGTTTTGGTTCGGGCTCTATTTCATTGAGAAGCGATATGTCCTGCATAATCTGCCGAGATAAAGATCATTCCCTAGTCTTATTTTCGCATAAATTGAAGAAAAGAACAAAAAACGGGCTGACCACCCGTTTTATAGCTTTTAACATTATAGCATAAAAACAAACATCTTACAAATTCCTTATCTCTTTTCTTACTGCTTTATGATCCGGAACAGCCTGCCCGACCAACCCCCAAAAATTCTTCGAGTGGTTGAATTCTTC
>JAVHPA010000139.1:0-6546 GCA_036170345.1 Candidatus Moraniibacteriota bacterium | reverse complement strand
GCTTTAGGAGTGTTTAAATGCGGGCTTAGTTAAGTGGTATAACAGTGGTCTCCAACCCCGCCGCTCGCGAGCAGCGGGGCGATTCCCTCGCTCAAAAGTTATGTATTATGTATATTTGCTTCGAAGCGAGAAAGATAAAAAGTTATATATTGGTTATTCCGGAGACTTAAAAAATAGGATCAAGGAACATTTCGAAGGTAAAGTTGAAGCGACAAAAAATAGACTTCCAGCAAAATTAATATATTATGAGGCATATGAGGAAGATAGTTCAGCAAGGAAAAGAGAGCTGCAGCTTAAAAAATTCGGGTCTTCATATAAAGGACTCGTAAAAAGAATTGGAATAGAAAAATAATGCGGGTGTCGTATAGTGGTAGTACGGAGGTCTCCAAAACCTTTAGCGGGGGTTCGATTCCCTCCACCCGTGCAAGTACATATTTAGCGGTATAGTTTCCGGTCTCCAACCCCGCCGCTCGCGAGCAGCGGGGCGATTCCCTCATCCCGTGCAAAAAAAATTGCGTTTTCGTCTTCAAGGCGCATAATATAAATATAGATGAGAAAAGCCATTCTAATTTTTCTTTTTATCCTATTTTTCGCGGGACTGGCAACACTGGTTTTTGGTTTTTATAATGCCAGAAATATCCGTCATTTCGCGGTATCGGCGGAAGCTTTAAACGCCAAATATGACGGGGCCCTGCGTATCAAGGAAGTCGAAAAAGATTATCAGAAAAGCGGGACGCGGGACGCGCTTCAGCTCAAAGTTGAATCCGATAACTTTATCTCAAAACTTGATGAAATGACGGCCAGCGTTGAATCGGCCAAGCGGGAAGTTGACCGCTTGAACGCACCTTTGACAGAAATGGATACAAAGGACGAGATGAAAAATTATTATTCAAAAGCGGGAACGCAAATCAAAGACGCTAAAAATATTTCAGAGTTCATGAACAAGGTATTCCAAGTGGCGGTAATTTTTGGTAAAATAAAAGAAGACGTGGCTCTTGATGAAATGAAAAATCTGATTGCCGAAGCGAAAAACGAAAATGCCAAAGTTGACACTAGTGGTCTGCCCAAAAATATTGAAGCTAGCGGGCAGGACCTAAAGAAAGCTACGGATAATTTTCTAGCCGAAATGGAAAATGTGGCTGGCGGAGCGACTGAAAATCCGGATCAGTTGAATGCGGCTTATGCGGAATTTTCAACCAAGGTGGATGAGTTTTCCGCGAGTTCGCGCGGTTTCATTAATTCCGTTGAAGATCTCACGCCCCTTCAAAATAAAATCAGAATTGATCTCGCGGGACTTCAAAAAATATATTTCAAAATATAAAAATCATGCCGCAGAAAAAAACCATAATCTGGACACTTGTCGCTTTCGTCATAATCGGCGGCATAGTCTATTTTTCATTTCTTAGAAAACCAAAGACCCAGTTTGTGACGGAAGAAGTGAAAAAAGGGGATTTGTCGGAAACTGTTTCGGTCACCGGAACCTTGAAGGCCAATGATACTATATCGCTTAATTTTGAAACCAATGGCCGTGTCCGGTCCGTAGGCGTTAAGGTCGGGCAAAAAGTCGCGAAAGGCGACGTAATCGGATCTCTTGACGACGCAAATCTTCAGCTGGCGGTTGATCAGGCCAAAGCTAATCTTGAAAAAGCGCAAGCTGATGCCGGCATCAGCTTCGATACGATCCACAGCGCTGACGTTGGCGTGGATAACGCAAAAAATTATTTAGATGACACCAAAAGTCTCAATAAGAGAAATACGGACGCAGCCGATCAAAAAGTAACGGACGCGAAAAAATATCTTGACGACGCCCAAAGTTATTACGATAAAATAAAAAGTGATAATGGCGCTGACAGTTCGACCACGAAATCGGCTAAACTGACTCTTGATACGGCCGAAGCCGGTTATTCTCAAGCCAAAAAAGCGCGGGACGTGGCCGATCAAACGGCGGATTTGGCGCAAACTTCGGCTCAAAATTCGTTGGAAACGGCCAAATCAACGCTTGATGCGGCGAAATCCAAATATGTAGCGGCAGCCAAAAACGCCAACGCGGCGAGTTTCGAGGCAGCTTATCAGTCCGCTTTGGTCAATATGGATCAGGCGGTTCTTCGGTCTCCCGCGAATGGAATAATAAAGGAAGTTAATTTTAAGGTCGGAGAAGTAATTGGCGGAACAAGCGTTGCAACGTTTGCCAAGATGATTTCCTACGACTTCATTCTTGAAGCCAAAGTTCCGGAATCGGATGTCGCGAAAGTAAAAGTCGGACAAAAAGCGTCCTTGACCTTCGATGCTTTCGATCCGGAAGAAAAATTTTCTGCGACAGTCGTGTCGGTTGATCCTTCGTCCATCGTCACGCAAGATGTGGTTGATTATGTCGTGAAACTGGGAATGGACAATGATGATCCGCGCTGGAAAGACGGCATGAGCTCCAGCATCGATATTCTTGTAGCAAAAAAGGGAAATACGCTGATGATTCCGGAGCGGGCCGTGAAAGATTCCGGCGGCAAGACAACAATTCAGGTTTTGGAAAACGGAAAAGCGGTCGACCGGGAAATAAAAACCGGAATGAGAGGAGACGGGGGGATGATTGAGATTGTTTCAGGAGTGAAAGAAGGGGAACAAGTGATAACTTCGCAAAAATAGATTATAAAATTTCTAATTTCTAATTGCTCTAATTTCTAAGCAAACCCCAATTACTAAATCCCAACGTCTAGTATTTGGTTTTTTGGAATTTGGGATTTGTTTAGGTCAATTAGAAATTAGTCTTTAGAAATTTTTTTATGTTAATTTCCGTCCATAATCTTTGCAAAAAATATGATAACGAAGGAGTGACTACCGAAGCTCTGCGTGGGGTTTCTTTTAGCATAGAAAAAGGGGAGTTCGCGGCCATTATGGGCCCCAGCGGGAGCGGAAAATCCACCCTGATGCAGATTATCGGACTGCTCGACCGTCCGAGCTCGGGAGAATATTTTTTTGAGGAAAAGAATATCCAAACTCTAACTGACGACGAACTGGCGCTCATCCGCAACCAAAGCATCGGTTTTGTTTTTCAGTCGTTCAACTTGCTTCCGCGCACGACTGTATTTGAAAATGTCGAGCTGCCTCTTCTTTATGACGAAAGAAGCGACTCGAGAAAAAATATCGAAAAGCGGGTCGGCGAAGTGCTTGAGGCAGTGGGTCTCGGGAATCGCATTAACAATTTTTCAAACCAACTTAGCGGGGGAGAACAGCAAAGAGTGGCCATCGCGCGAGCTTTGGTAAACGATCCGGCCATAATTTTGGCGGACGAGCCGACAGGAAATCTTGATTCAAAAGCGGGATTGCAGATTATGAAAATTCTTCAGAGGCTCAACAATGAAGGACACACTATTGTGATGGTTACTCATGAAACCTATACCTCTGAGCACGCAAAAAGGATTATTCAAATGCTGGACGGAAAAATAGTAGCTGACGGACCGGTGGAAAAAAGAAGAATCGCGGACGGGGAAGAGAAACTTTTGAAATAATTTCTAATGCCTAATTGATCTAATTTCTAATCAAACCCCAATTACCAAATCCCAATGTCTAATATTTGGCTTTTGGGAGCTTGGGATTTATTTAGGTCAATTAGAAATTAGATATTAGAAATTTACAAGATGCGTCTCTCCGATCCTCTCAAAATTTCCTATCGCAACATTTTGGCGGCCAAGGTCCGTTCTTTTTTGACTATCCTTGGAATCATTATCGGCATTGCTTCTGTGATTATCATCATGGCTATCGGAACGAGTGCCCAGCAGCTGATTCTCAACCAGATCCGCGGCATTGGTTCAAATCTGATCGGCGTTTTGCCGGGAGCGTCTGAAGAAAAAGGACCGCCGGCGGGCGCCTTCGGAATTGCAATCACAACCTTGAAATATGCCGACTTGCAGGCGATTCTCAAAAAACAAAATGTGCCTAACGTTGAAGATGGAGCGGCCTATGTAAACGGGAACAAAACAGCGCAATTCCAGGACCAGAGCAAAAGCACCGCCTTTACGGGCACAACTGCCAGTTATATTAGTGTCGAAAATGCGTCGGTTGCCAACGGCCGCTTTTTTACGAAAGAGGAAGAGGCGGATTTGTCCCGCGTGGCTGTTTTAGGATCGCAAGTCTCGCAGGATTTTTTTGGCGCGAATTTTGATCCGATTGGCAAGCGTCTTAAGATCGGAGACCAAAGTTTCACGGTTATCGGCGTTTTGGCTTCTCGCGGGTCAACGGCTTTTTCGAATCAGGATAAATCCATATTTATTCCGCTTTTCACAGCGCAGAAAATTATGCTGGGGATCGACTATATCAATTTCTTGCGCCTCAAGGTCGACGACGAAAAAAATATAGACCGGGCAGCGGCGGACATCAAAACGACCATGCGCGATCAGCATCAAATAAAAAATCCGGCCGATGATGATTTCACCGTCCGTGACCAGCGGGCGGGACTTGATGCGATAACATCCATCACGAATGCCATAAAATATTTTTTGACTGCCATCGCGGCGATTTCACTGCTGGTGGGTGGGGTGGGAATTATGAATACGATGCTGATCAGTGTGAACGAACGCATCCGCGAAGTGGGACTCCGCAAAGCGCTCGGGGCAAAAAATTCAACAGTCATGCTTCAATTCCTGGTTGAATCGGCCGTTATCACGCTGGTTGGAGGCATAGCGGGAATAATATTCGGCGCCTTTATTTCCTTTTTGGCGGCGATAATTATGCAAAAACTGGGCTATCAATGGCCGTTTGTCGTAACGATCTCCTCGGTTGTATTAGCAGTTGCAATTTCAATGATGGTGGGGATATTTTTCGGACTTTATCCTGCCCGGCGAGCCGCGAAATATAATATTGTGGAAGCGTTGCGTTATGAATAGAAAAAACCAAAAAGAATATGTTCAAACTTTCACTAATCTGACCTCTCGATCTCCTCATGAGTGGTCGGTTGTTTTTCGCATGGCTTTTCGCAATCTCCGAATGAACAAGATGCGCACCGCCCTCACCACTATTGGAATTATCATTGGAATTATGTCGGTGATTGTCGTGATGGCGGGCGGGGCGGCCCTCAAGGACTTTGTGCTTGGCCAAGTGGCGGCTTTCGGCAGCGATTATATCCAAGTTGAAGTAAAAGTTCCCGGGACAGGCGCTACCTCTCTTGCTAATGCCGCGGGACGCGCGACCGGTGTCGCGATAACAACGCTCAAGGAAGAAGACGCGAAAGCGGTGGCGAAACTTCCGAACGTGGCCGCTTGGGCGGCGGGGAATATGGACCAGGAATTGGTTGCCTACAAGGACACCACGAAACGGGTGATTCTTTTTGGTGTCAGTCCAACCTGGTCGCGGATTGACGCCCAAGCAACAATCAATGAGGGAAATTTTTTTTCGGATGGCGAAAACAACGCGCTTGATCAGGTCGTAGTCATTGGTTCGGGAGTCAGAGACAGCTTCTTCGGCCTGGAAGATCCAGTCGGGAAAAATATCAAAATAAAAGGACAGAGTTATCGGGTGATTGGGGTTGAAAAAAAGCGAGGATCGGCCAGTTTTATCAGTTTTGACGACGCAATTTTTGTTCCGGTAAATACGCTTAATAAAAAACTTCTTGGTATAAACTATTTTCAATTCGTCACCTTTAAAGTTGCCGACCAAGCGCGTATGGAGCAGACAGCGCTCGATATCCGCGCTATTATGGATAAACAGCACAAAACAACAGACCCTGACAAGGAGGACTTTTCTGTCGTCTCGGCAACGGAAGGGATGCAGATACTCAACAGCGTTTTTGGGACAATTAATTATCTGTTGCTGGCTCTCACTTCCATTTCGCTTGTTGTCGGGGGAGTGGGAATTATGAATGTAATGTATGTGGCCGTCACGGAACGCACGCGGGAAATCGGGCTTCGCAAGGCCCTCGGCGCGACCAATTCCGGCATTCTTCGCCAGTTTCTTTTTGAAGCGCTCGTGGTCACTTTTTTGGGCGGAGTCATTGGCATCGCGCTCGGTGTCGGAGTGACATTTCTGCTGAACCGGCTGATCGCGAATTTTGGTTATAATCTTATCTTCATGATTCCACCGCAATCAATCCTGATTGCTGTTGGTTTTTCTTTCTTTACGGGAATTATCTTCGGCATCTACCCGGCCCGGAAAGCTTCTCTGCTTTCGCCGCTTGAAGCGCTGCGGAAGTAAGCTTCCAACCAATAAAAAAACACCCTTGACTGAATCAGCGGTGATTTAAACTTCATTTTTTGGCTTATTTTCCACAAAAAAGCCACCTCGTCAACATTAAATATCCGTATTCTTAGCATTTTTCATGCTGTATTCACCGGTGCCTCTCCCTCATAAGAAGCAAAACCCGACAAATACAACTAAACCTTTAACAACCAATGAGGTGGCCCATTTTAATGGCTGGGCATAGTGTTTTATTTATTTTTTAAGATTCTTCTCACAATCTCCCCATTTATTAATACTCAAGGTGGATAAGTTTATTTCAAAATCTAACCTACAAGATGAGATACATAGGTAACACTCAAGATTTAACAAAATTGTCCGATT
>JAVHPA010000138.1:0-6564 GCA_036170345.1 Candidatus Moraniibacteriota bacterium | reverse complement strand
TTTTGAACGCTTCCGTGGAAAACCAAGAAATAGCTTGCTTAAAACTAAAACAGCCCTATCAGACCCTTGCCAAAGTGAGTGATAAGACTGATTTTTGTAAGATGCGGAAGCGGGAGGATTCGAACCTCCGGTGCCTTTCGACACACAGTCTTTCCAGGACTGCCGTTTAAGCCGCTCACGCACGCTTCCGTATAAATGCAGAATAGCCCATTATAAAGCTAAAATCAAGCCTTTCAGCTTGATTTTTGCCACCCATAACATATTTTGTATTCCTACTTCTCGATCTTCGCAATCTCAATCGTCGTTTTGATGACCGTGTCGGGATTAAGAGAAATGGAATCTATTTTTTCAACCACCAGAAATTTGGCAAAATCAAGGAAATCGGACGGGGCTTGGCCGCAGATGCCGACTTTTCGCCGGGCTTTGTGCGCTTTTTGAATTACCTGCCGGATAAGTTCTTTCACGGCATCGTTCCGCTCGTCATAGACGTGCGCTACTTTGGCGCTGTCACGATCCACTCCCAGCGTAAGTTGCGTGAGATCGTTTGAACCGATCGAAAAACCATCAAAAATCTTCGAGAATTCTTTCGCCAGAATAACATTCGAGGGAATTTCGCACATCACATAAACTTGAAGAGAGTTTTTACCTCGCTCGAGGCCGTGTTTTTTCATTTCCGCTAAAACTTTTTTACCTTCCTCGACCGTGCGGCAAAACGGAATCATGGCTTTCATATTCGTAAGTCCCATAACGTCCCGCACTTTTTTGAAAGCCAGGCATTCGAGCCGAAAGCCTTCCATATAATCCGGATCATAATATCGCGAAGCGCCCCGCCAGCCGATCATCGGATTTTCTTCCGCCGGCTCAAAATATTTTCCGCCAATCAGAGTCGCGTATTCGTTCGTTTTGAAATCGGACATCCGGACAATGACGTCTTTTGGGAAAAAGGCCGCGCAAATCCGTCCGATTCCTTCCGCCAATTTATCCACAAAAAACTCTTCTTTGTTTTTATACCCTTGCGTCAGATCATTAATTTTTTTCTTCTCTTCTTTGTCTTTCACTCGGTCGAAGTGAATAAGGGCCATCGGATGAATTTTTATATATTCCGTGATAATAAACTCTTCGCGAGCCAACCCCACTCCGTCGTTCGGGATGAAACTCAAATCAAAAGCCTGGTCGGGATTGCCGACATTCATCATGATCTTCGTTTTTGTTTTCTTGATCTCTTTGAGATTCGTCGTTTTTATTTCGTATTTCAGGCTGCCTTTATAAACACGCCCTTCTTCACCCTCCGCGCAGCAAACTGTCACCGCTTTCCCGTCTTTGATGGCGCTGGTCGCGTTTCCCGTTCCGACAATGCACGGGATTCCCAGTTCTCTGGAAACTATCGCCGCGTGCGAAGTCCGCCCGCCAGAATTGGTGACGATAGCTGCCGCGATTTTCATGATCGGCTCCCAGTCCGGATCGGTCATTTCCGTGACCAGCACTTCTCCTTTTTTGAAATCAGCGATTTTCGCCACGTTTTTGATGACATTCGCTTTCCCCTCACCGATCTTTCCTCCCACCGCCGCGCCGACGCATAAAATTTTTCCTTTGTCTTTCAGGATATATTCTTCGAGAACATTTTTCTTTTTTTGCGACTGAACCGTCTCGGGCCGAGCCTGGACAATGAAAAGCTTGTTCAATCGGCCGTCCTTAGCCCATTCGATATCCATCGGTTTTTTGTAGTGTTCCTCGATCAGCATCCCCCAACGAGCCAGTTCCAGAGCCTCATTGTCCGTGAGACAAAATCTTTTTTGATCTTCTTGCGAAACAGCCACATTTTGGGTTGATGCGCTCCCGCCCACCGAATAAACCAGCTTCGTTTCCTTGCTCCCCAGTTTTTTTCCAATTATTGATTGAAAACCTTTTCGAAGAGTCGGCTTATGCGCGATAAATTCGTCCGGATTCACTTTTCCTTTGACGATATTTTCGCCCAGTCCCCAGGATCCGTTGATGACAATCGCGTCCTGAAAACCCGATTCCGTATCAATCGTGAACATCACGCCGCTCGCCGCTTCGTCCGAGCGCACCATTTTTTGCACGCCCACCGAAAGGGCAATGCTCAATTGATCAAAACCTTTATCAACCCGATAGGAGATAGCCCGATCGGTGAAAAGAGAAGAGAAACATTTTTTGATGGATTCAAGAAGCTGGTATTCTCCGGTGACATTAAGATAAGATTCTTGTTGGCCGGCAAAAGAAGCGTCGGCGAGATCTTCCGCCGTGGCGCTCGAGCGGACCGCCACATCCACTCCCCCCGCAAAATGATTGGAATGATCTTTCTTGTCCCAGGAAATGCGAAAGCTTTTATGAGAATCATATTCTTTCGAAAGTTTGGCGTAGCTTTCCACAATCGCGTTCCGAAGATCGATCGGAAATTCCGCCGAAAGAATGGCTTGCCTGACTCGATAGCCTCTCTCGGCCAAATTCCGCATATTTCCGGTATCAAGACCCTTCAAGATATCTTTTATTTCGCCGTCCAGGCTGTTTTGGGTGATAAAATAGCGGTAAGCTTCGGCTGTTACTGAAAATCCGTCCGGCACGCGAATGCCTTTCTTTTTGAGATTCTGATACATTTCGCCCAGCGACGCGTTCTTCCCGCCGACAAGTCCAATGTCCTTGATTCCGGTTTCCCGAAACCAAAGAATAAATTTATTTTTTCCGCCAGAAGCGGTCATTTTTCTGACTTTAAACATGTTTTTATTTTATTTTTTATAATTTCATCTAATTTCTTCCACTTTCACCAAGCTCATATGCTCTTTTTTGATATGTGGACGGCCGGCGACGATGACGACTTTGTCTTTTTTCTTCAGTAATTTGTTTTTCTTGATAGTTTCAATCGATTTGTCGATGAGTTCATCAAGATCTTTGCAGTCCGGCAAAACAAAGCTGCGTACTCCCCAGACGAGCGCCAGTTGGTTGTGCGTTTTTTCGTTGTTGGTCATCACGAAAATTTTTTGTTCCGGCCGATGGCGCGTGATCATCCGAGCGGTGAAGCCCGAAATGCTCGCGACAACAATCGCCTTTGCTTTACTGTCTTTCAAAAGCTCGTGGGCCGATTGAGCCACCGCCGCTGAAACAGAGGTTGTTTGATCGCTTAAAAATCCATGCCCCAAGTCATCAAAGGGCGATTTTTCTGTTCTCCGAATGATCTGGGTCATTGTATGCACCGCTTCGACCGGATACTTTCCGCTGGCACTTTCCCCTGAAAGCATCAGAGCGTCCGCGTGGTCGATGACGGCGTTGGAAACATCCGTCACTTCCGCCCGGGTCGGACGCGGATTGCGGATCATGGAATCGAGCATCTGCGTTGCCACGATCACCGGCTTTCCGGCTCGAACGCATTTGGCGCAAATTTCTTTCTGGAGAATAGGGATGTCCGCCTGCGGCATTTCGATCCCAAGATCGCCCCTGGCGACCATCACTGCGTCCGTCGCCTCAAGAATTTTGTCGAAATTTTTGATCGCTTCTTTTCTCTCGATCTTGGCAATCACCTGAGCGGCATTATTTTTCCGCCTTGCCCGCCGATGAGGAGGGTTCGTCTTGCTTTTTATCAATCTTTTGAGATAATTGATCTCCTCGGCTGTTCTCACAAATGACATTGCCACAAAATCAACATTTTGCGCGAGAGCAAAATCAAGGACTTCTTTGTCGCGCGCCGTGATCGCTCCAAGGCGCGCGGAAATACCGGGGATATTCACGCCCTTTCTCGGACTAATCGTCCCGCTGTTCTGCACCCGGCAGAGAAGTTTATCTTTTTCCCGCTTCAGAACTTTCAATTTAATCAACCCATCTTCGATCAATATGCTTGAGCCCGGTTTCACCATTCTGACAACTCCTGCAAGATCCAAGTTGAGCGTTTTTTGCTTGTTCGCGGCTGTTGCTATTTTTAATTTGTTAATAATTTTTTTCAGGGGATTGATTTTTGCAACCATTGGCGCTTCCGCCACTTGAATAATTTCATTTTTTGAAACCTCGAGATCTTTTTCATTACTCACTCTGATCCTCGGCCCTTGAAGATCGGCCATTATGCCAATTGGCACTTCCAGTTTTTCTCCGAGTTTTCTGACCAGCTTTATGATCCTTTTGTGCGAAGAAAAACTTCCGTGCGAAAAATTGAGACGGGCGACATTCATTCCATATCTCACCATTTCGGAAAGTGTTTTTTCGCTCTCTGACGCCGGACCTATTGTGCAAATTATTTTGGTTCGCTTCATCCCGTTAGAAATTTATAAGTTTACATGATCCCGCTAAATTATATAGGGCTGTATAATTTCTAACGGGATTCATGGCTTTATTATAGTACAAAACGAGCAAACTGAAAAACAGCTTGCTCGTCAAAAAAATATTTTTTTGTCTACTGGTCTAGCTGATCAGCTTGAAACCGCCGATCAAAGGTAATTCTTTCATCTCGCCTTTCGCAGCATTGATGATTCCCATAATGGCAACCACGATCAGGAATATCGAACCGAGCGGCAGAATAATAAACCAGCCGATGAAAGGAATGACCCCGCCGACGACATTCACAACGATAGCAGCGAGAAGAAGGTTCAACTGTTGGTTGGCGTGGAATTTCGCGAACGGGCTATTTTTCGCGTCGGAAACAAGAGGAATAAAAAACAGAATCGGAATGATATAGCCCACGATTCCCATCGCTTTGTTTTTTTCCGCGTCCGATGAACCGGATTGTTGCGTTTGTTTTTGCTCTTCCATATTTTCACCTCGCTTTCTGTTTTAGTTTTTAGGGTTTTATCTGCTGGCCTTATTATAAGTGATTTTCTCCTAAGCGACAACCACACTCTATTTCCCCTATCTTTCTCGCAATTTTGTATCCCCTGCAATGTTTCAGCATCCCAAGATAAGATTGCAAACTTTGATTGAATGAATCTTGGGAAATAAAATCCTCGTGCGACAAAAAACGCTTTTTCTCAATATTTCTCAACATTCTCTTTTTGGTTTTCGTTCGTATGATTCGATGATCAAAGAAATTGACCGTTCCCAAAAAATCCATTCCTGAAGCTAGTGTTTTTATAAAAACTTTATCGGGATGAATTTCCAACTTCAATTTTTCTTTCAAGAATATCTTTATAGGAGAAACCATATTTTCTAACTGTTCCTTGCTTTCCGAAAAAATAACAAAATCGTCCGAATAACGGATGTAATATTTCGCTTTCAACTTGTGTTTCATAAATTGGTCAAATTCGTTCATATAAATATTCACGAAAAGCTGGGAGGTGAGATTGCCAAGCGGCAAACCGACATTTTCAGCTACCTCTCCTTCACGAGGAGAGGGCTGGGGTGAGGTGAAGCTTCCAATTACATTCTCAAGAAGACAGCTGATATTTTCATCCGAAATATATTTTTGCAAAATATCGAGCAGAATATCATGATCGATATTCACGAAAAACTTTTTGATGTCGCATTTCAGAACCCAGCAAGTTTTGGTATTATTTTTGCCGACTTTGCAAAAATAACTTCTGAACTTATTTATCGCCCTGTGCGTTCCTTTGTTAATTTGGCAAGAATATGAGTCGGCGATAAATGTCTTTTCAAAAAATGGATAAAGAATCCGGTAAATCGCGTGATGGAGCAATCTGTCGCGAACTGCGGCTTTGTGAATATCTCTGGGCTTCGGATCGTTTATCTTAAAAGCTTGATATCCGCCGTGCTTATGAGTATGATTAGTGAGGTCGTAATGTAGCGAGAAAATATTATCCATCAGGCGCGAAGAGAATCCCTGCGCATCTTTCCGGCTTCGCTTCCCCCGCTCAAATTCCTGCCAGGCTTCCAAAAGATTTTCAACACTAATTATTTTTTCAAAATAATCCTTAAGTTGCGTCTTCATGACAAAAATTTTTCGAACTTATAACCCCCCCCGGCACTTCTGCCTCTCTTGCAAAAAGCGAAGGCACTCTATCTCTTATGGTACAATTATTATCAAGTTTTGCCCAAAGCTCACCGCTACACCCTCGGGCAAAAAGTGGATAAATTCCTGGTGGAAATAATCAAGGCCATCGCGATTGCCGGATTTTTGCCGCGCGAGGAAAAACAGCCTTATGTGCGGCTCGCCATCCGAAAAACCGACACTTTGAAAATATTTCTGATGATTCTTTGGGAAACAAAATCGCTGGACAATAAAAAATACATCGCTCTTTCCGAAAAAGTGAGCGAAATCGGCCGGATGCTTGGCGGATGGAACGGACAACTTTCAAAACAAAACTCCCTCGGAAAATAACGAGGGAGAAATGAAGAGAGTTGCGTAGCCCGCAGACAAGTTGTCGGCATCCCAATCGTTGTCGAGCCAGTTGTAGTTCCAGTTCTACTGACCATCATCGTTCCGATAGAGGTAAAGCACGTTGCGGTTGCCATTCGGATTGCGGAGAATTGTGTGAAGTGCCCTCCAGACCACCACCCGTTGAATACTCTTCGGGTTGAATCGTATTCGGCATCATAATGCCCTGGTATTCCACACCAAGTATCTTCATTTTTTATGAAGTTCCTGCCTGACGGCAGGCAGGTCTGCAT
>JAVHPA010000137.1:0-6709 GCA_036170345.1 Candidatus Moraniibacteriota bacterium | reverse complement strand
CATCCGCCGCGATCGTCGTATACGCGTGCCCGATGTGCGGCTTCGCGTTGACATAATAGATTGGGGTTGTGATGTAAAATTTTTTCATTCGATTATTCGATTTCTAATTGAGAAAATAATTCCCTTGGATAATTGTTGATTATTATATTCTCTTTTAATCCAATTTTATTCTTTATTTTTTTTAATCCGCTATCATCAGCTAATTCCCAAATGTTATGAGCGTCGCTTCCAATAATCACTTTCTTTTTATATTTTTTGACTACACTCATCATTTTTTTGAGATTCGCAAATGTATCCGGCTGAATTTTATTTTCTTTCAGGTAGCTTAGATTCACCTCAAGCATAACATTATGCCTGCAGGCCTCCTCGGAAATCTTTTCGATATTAACATGGAAATCTTTTACAAAGAAAGGATGCGTTATAATATCTATCCTTCCGGAGCGAATAGCATTAATCATTGCATTGGTGTTCGCTTTACTGCCCTTATCTTTATAGGGATTATTACAATGAAAATTAGCCATGACGTAATCCAGCTTGTCAATCACTTTATCAGAAATATCTATCGAACCCTTGCTATCAATAATATTTGCTTCAATACCCCTTAATATTCTAACGCCGTTTACTAATTGCGGCAGACGAGTTAAGACCCTGAAATAAGTTTCATCAAGCGCGTTTCCAGTCGTACTTGGTCCGTGTTCACTGATGCCAATCACTTTCATTTTTAGTTCTTTGGCTCGGTTGATATATTCCAAAATAGTATTATGAGCATGGCCGCTGGCAATCGAATGAATGTGCAGATCTATTTTCAACATTATTTTTAACTTAATAAATAATGATTACAAATTCCCCCTTAACCTTATCAACGTTATTTTTATAATATTCCAAAATTTCGTCAACGCTTCCTCTTTTGATTTCCTCAAACATTTTTGTGAGTTCCCGTCCCACAATCAGTTTAGCATCTGGTTTGAATTTTGAAAGAAGCTCGATATTTTTCAGCACACGGTGCGGAGATTCGAAATAGACGACCGGATATTTCGAATCGGCCACTCCCCGAAAAAAAGTTTCCCGGCCTTTTTTATGAGGAGGAAAACCAAGAAAAGTGAATCGGCTCATATTTATTCCAGCCACACTCGCTAATGTTGTAATTGCCGACGGACCAGGTATTGGAATTATCCTAAAGTCCGACTTTAGGAAGCGTTCCAAAAGTCGGACTTTAGGATCAGATTCGCCGTTTAATAATTTTTCAATGAGCTCATTCCCCGGATCGCTCACTCCCGGCGTTCCCGCGTCCGAAACCAGCGCCAGATTTTTCCCATTTTCGAGATGTTCAACAATTTTTTCCACTCTGGAAATTTTACTGTGATGATGATAGGACAAAAGCGGTTTTTGAATTTCGTACCGGTCCAAAAGCTTCTTTGTCACCCGCGTATCCTCGCACAAAATGAGATCGACTTCGCGAAGAATGCGAAGCGCTCGCAGCGTGATGTCTTCGAGATTGCCTATCGGTGTCGCAATAATATATAGTTTGCCTGCTTCTTTCATAAATGGTAAATTTTACAATATGATTCTTGCCACTCACATCCTTACTGGTACTCTTATTGGCGCAAAGATAAAAAATCCATTCGCTATCATCGCTGTTTCGATCATTGTTCATTATCTCCTTGACGTCATCCCGCACGGAGAATATCTCAATCGAAAATCCAAGTTTGCAAAAACGTGGTGGAAAGTCACGCTCGATATTTTTTTAGGACTTTTTCTTTCCGGAATCATATTATTTTCCCAAGGTTGGATTTTTGAAAAAGCTATGCTGGGACGGATCATTCTTGCCATCTTTTTTTCCCTGCTTCCCGACTTGACCACTTTGATCTATATGCTCTCCAAAGAGAAAGTATTGAAATCATTATACCGGTTCAACCAATGGGTACATGGTTATGACGATAATTCGACTTCTCCGGAATTCACTTTCAAAAACTTTCATTATGAATTTGCTATCAATCTGATAGCCTTAGTCTTGCTTATTTTTTTCTAGCTCCAGAGCTCCCGCATCTTTTCTCGTCAGATCATTCACCACTTCTCCGATGGCCGTGGCGACAGGAACGGCGATAATAATTCCTGTTACTCCCGCCAACTTGGCACCGATCATCAAGGCCAGAATGACCACAACCGGGTTGAGTCCGACCGCTTTTTTCATCACAAGTGGAGCGATGACATATCCTTCAAGCTGCTGGACCAGGGCGAAAAGCGCCAGCACGACAAAACCCGTGATCGGATCGTGCAAAAAGGTGATCGCAAAAGCCAAGATGGCCGATATGATGGGGCCAATGTAAGGGATTATTTCAAGCAACCCCGCCACGAGCGCCAGAATCAAAGCATAAGGAACTCCGATAATGAGAAGACCGACGTAGTCAATGAGAAACACTATCAGCATCAGAATAAATTGTCCCTGGAGCCAGTAGCCCATTTTCCGCTGGATCCGTTCGATGAGTCCCGACACGTATTCCTGATGTTCCTCCGGAGCAAGAGACGCAAAAAATTTCTTGATCCCCTTTTCCTGGACCGACATATAGAAAGCGACGGAAAAGATCACGAGAAACGAAAAGATGCCTCCCAGGAACAAAATTGACTGGGAAAGTATATCGGATGTGGCCTGCGTCAGCCTGTCATTTAAATTTGATATGAACCCGCTGGCGTTTTGCTGAAAGTTATTCGCCGCGGCAAAATCTCGCACGTTTTTGAAATACCCGGAAAATTTTGCTGACATTTGCGGGAAGTTTTCACTTAGTCCCCTGACCTCTTTGGCAAGGGAAGGAACTAAAAGCGAAATGGAAAATCCGATGATAAAAAAGAAAATAATATAGATAATCAGCACCGTGACCGATCTTGGCACTTTCTTTTTTTGGAACCAGTCCACGATCGGATCAATGGCGCTCACGATTATAATTGAAATGACAACCAGCATCAGGATGTCCCTCACAATGAAAAGAAACCAAAGAAAAAGCAGGATGAAAACTGCCCGAAGGATAGTGCCAGATGATATGTCGATGGATCTGTTCATCCCGTTAGAAATATTTTAATAGATTAAGATTGCCTAGCATTATATTTTATCCCATAGATATTCCCTGAGAAAACTTAAGGAATATTTCTAACGGGATTCATAAGCTACATTTTTAATATCTTCTCCAAAAATATCTTATCCTCGCCCGGTCCTATCATCGCCAGATTTATTTTTTCATTTTTGAATATATCTTTTGCCACTCTGGCTATGTCCGCCGCCGTCACCTTATTGATTTGGTCTATAATTTCTTTTGGCCTCATGATTTTCTTTCTCGCAAGCTCTTGACTTACCAAAAAAGAAGCGATTTCGTCGGAAGATTCGAGGGTTAACGCCATTCGTCCCTTTAGGTTATCTTTGGCTTTCTTAAGCTCTTTATCGGACACTTTTTTGTCCCTCATTTTCCGGATTTCTTTCATCACCGTTTTTACCGCCTTTTTAATTTTCTTCGGATCGATATCCACTCCCATTTTCACTCCCAAATACCCCGAGTCGCTATAGTTTTCATAGGAAGCGCTGATATAATAGGCCAAGCCCAACCTCTCCCGCACGGAAAGAAAAAGCCGGCTGCTCATGCTCCCGCCCAAAATATTCGCGAGAAGTGTCAGCGCGTACCGGTCGGGATGGAACATATCATAAGCGCGGAATCCCAGAATAAGATGGGCTTGATCCGTTTTTTTCTTTTTTATTTTTACCCGCGGCGCGGATTGCTTTTCGATTATATTTTTCTTACTCGTATTCTTTCCTTTTTCCATTTTTTCGAATACTTTTTCAATTTCTTCAATCGCTTTTTTTTCTTCAATATTTCCCGCCCCGCACACGACCGTATTCGAGGCAGTATAAAAATTTTTGATGTGGTTCGCAAAATCCTGTCGCTTGATCTGGCGGATATTTTTTTCCGTTCCGATAATCTCCCAGCCCGCCGGCTGATCGCCATATAAAAGTTCTTCGAACACATCTCCAATATTGACAATCGGCGTGTCCTCGTACATTTTTATTTCCTGGATAATGACTCCCCGCTCGCGGTCAATTTCTTTTTCTTCTATTTTAGAATTGAGATAAATGTCCGAAACGACATCAAGCGCCAGATCAAAATGCTTCGCGTCGACTTTCGCGTAGTACGCCGTTTGTTCTTTTCCGGTAAATGCGTTGAATTCTCCGCCGACGCTATCCAACGCTCCAGAAATATCTTTCGTCCGCGGCCGTTTTTTTGTCCCTTTGAAAAACATGTGCTCCAAAAAATGCGAAATTCCGTTCACCGGCTTGGCCTCGTATTTTGAACCCACACCCGCCGTCACGATCACCGTCACCGTGCTCGTGTCTTTCATAGGCGCTGTGATCAGCCGCAGCCCGTTTTTGAAAATAGTTTTTTTGAATTGCATCTAAGGTTCAACCTTAGCAGCTGCTAAGGTTGAACCTTAGAAACCGCAAATAAAGAATAATTTTTCCTTTCCTAATCAACGAGATTAGGAATTCTATTACTACATTCTTTCCAGAATCTTCAATAAAAGTCTCACTCCCACCCCCGACGCGCCTTTTGCAAGAAGTTCGTCCGGATTTAGAGTGTCTCTAGATCCAATATCAAGGTGTGCCCATTGGGTAAATTTCTCCGCAAACTGGGCTAAGAATACTGCCGCGTGGATTGCCCCACCATAGCGCGGATCTCCTACTGAACGAAGATTGGCAACATCTCCAAAATTTCCCTTGATATCGTTTTTATATTCCTCCCAAAGAGGCATTGGCCAAACAGGATCGCCTGATTCTTCGGCCAGTTCAAAAATTTTATCGCTTAACTTTTTATCTTTCGAAAATACGCTGAGGCTCGCTCTCCAAGAGCCACTCCCGCTGCCCCGGTCAAAGTGGCAATATTTATCACCAGTTTCGGATCATATCTCTCCGCGTATCCATGCGCATCCGCCAGAATTATTCTTCCTTCCGCGTCGGTGTTGGCTACCTCGATGGTTTTACCGGAAATTGTTTTTAAAATATCTCCCGGCCGGTAGCTTTGTCCGGAAGGCATATTCTCCACCGCCGGGATGAGTCCAATTATTTTTTTCTTCACTCCCAGCTTCGCGGCTGCGATCATCGCGTGCGCTACCGCCGCTCCACCTATCATATCAAGATGCATATCAGCCATATAATTCTCCGGTTTGACGTTGAGGCCGCCCGTGTCAAAAGTAATTCCCTTACCGATGAAAACGATTGGTTTTTCTTTTTTTAAAGCAAGATATTTCAAAATGATAAATTTCGACTTTTCGATCGATCCGCGCGATACTCCCAAAATTCCTCCCATTCCCAACTTTTTCATTTCTTCCTCTTCGAGAATTTTCATTTTTATGTCAGTGCCCTGAATTGCTTTTCTTAGATCATCCGCCAATGCTTTTGGGGTCATATCCCCACCAGGTGTGTTCCCGAGGTTTCTGCATGCGTTCACTTCTTGTCCGATAATCTGCCCCTTCCTAATTCCTTTTTCAATAGCAATTATATTTTTTTTCTCCACTACAATTTGGATTTCTTCAACAAATCCAAAACCCTCTTTTGGAGGGGTTTTGTATTTCACAAATTCATAATTCGCCATTTCAAAATTTTCCGCCGCGATTTCGGCAATTTCTTCCGTCTTTTTGCTGACTGATTTCAAATCCAGATCCGAAAAATCAACCGCGATTTTTTTCGCCCGGTGCTTTTTTGCCTCCTGGATAATTTGCCGGCAGAGTAAAATAAATTTGCGGCGGTTGATATCTTTTTTTTCTGAAGATTTAATAATCAGCGTTTCTTCTCCATTTTTCCCAACCACAAAACGGCTTTCGGGAACTTTTGAATCGAACGCAATTTTCACAAAATATTTTCCTGATTCTTTTTTCTCGCTAACTTCTATTTTCATGGCAAATATTTTAGTATAATTTTTTTCAAGCGCTTTTAGGGATGGGGAACGCACGTGTACAACGCGGTCCCCCGGAAAATTGTTTGGTCAATTCTATTACTCCTCTTTCCCGATGCCTTTTATTAGATAATTTGCGGCATCGGCTGGTCGTAATAATTAATGGCCGGAAGCGCGAACTCACCGATAGGCTGATCCGCCTCATCGAGGACTTTCACACTGTATAGCCCCAACCTTAATTCTGTCGGAGCAAAGTTAATCTCAACTTTCATACCTTTCTCCAGTTTCTCCGGTATGGAAGCCATCGAGAAAGGGAAACCCGAACCGTCTGCCAGCTTGGCATAGAATAAGTGATCCGGCATATCCTCGACGCCCACAACAAGCAATTCCACAAACTGCCCAGCGGCCATGGCCTCCTCCTTTGGTTTCTCGCTAAAAGTAAGATTTAACCCCTAAAAACGCTCAAAATTTTTCAGGAACAAAATATTTAAAATTTTTCAAATCTCGCCTATTCCTCAAGCTTCCCCTTCAAATATTTCACCAATTCCTTAATCTTCACTCGCTCCTGATCCATCGAATCTCGATCGCGGACGGTGACGGCGTTGTTGGTCAATGTTTCAAAATCGACGGTCACGCAATACGGCGTTCCGATCTCGTCCTGCCGGCGGTAGCGCTTTCCAATGGACTGGGTTTCATCATATTCGCAAACGAATTTGGTCTTGAGATCATCGAATATTTTCTTGGCCGGCCCGACCAATTCATCTTTTTTTGAAAGTGGG
>JAVHPA010000136.1:0-6744 GCA_036170345.1 Candidatus Moraniibacteriota bacterium | reverse complement strand
CCAAAATCATTACGGCCGCGACTATTTCCCTCGTGGTGCTGGGAGGATTCCTTTTTTTGTATAAAGAAATCGGCCGATTTGCCGCCCAGCCAAGGCTGGCGATTACTGAACCCCTGGGCGACGAAGCTATCGGGGGAAATTCCATCGACGTGGTCGGTTTTACCGACCAGGATGCCAAACTAACCATCAACGATCAGCCGGTGCTGGTAAATGACAATGGGGAATTCCGAGAGAATATTTTATTGCAGGAGGGGCTCAACGCGATCACCATCTCCGCCACAAATAAATTCGGAAAAAATGCTTCAAAAACGATCAATATAAAGTCTGATTATCAGAAACCGGATCTGGCCTATAATCCGAATCTGGGAGGAAGCGGAAGCGGGCAGGTAGACGGCGATCAGACGGCCAAGAAAAAGGGAGTGGAAGTTTCTGTCCGGGCGGAAACGCTCCCCACCTGGCTTTCGGTTGAATCGGACGGGAACCTGGTGTATTCCGGCACGATGCTTCCGGGAGCGGTTCAGGACTTCAATGGAGAAAAAGAAATTCGAATCACCAGCGGCAAAGCCAACCAGACTTTCATCAAAGTCAATGGAAAGCCGGAAAAAGTTTTTGCCGATAATCCTGGGATTGTAAGAGACGTTTTATTCACACCTAGTGATTAATTTTATAAGAAAATATATGTCCAAAGAAAAAGAACAAGAAAAAGAAAGCAAACAAAATATTCTCGACGAAACTGTCAAAGAAATAAAGGACCGTTTCGGTGAGGGCTCGATTATGAAATTGGGAGACGTGAAAAGGGTGGATGTGGCGGCCTTCCCCACCGGTTCGCCATCTCTCGATATCGCGCTTGGAATTGGAGGCGTTCCGCGGGGGAGGGTTATTGAAATTTATGGCCCGGAATCGTCGGGGAAAACAACACTGGCTCTCAACATTGTGGCCAATGCTCAAAAAGAGGGGACGGCGGCTTTCATTGACGCCGAACACGCGCTTGATCCGGCCTATGCCAAAAAAATCGGCGTGAATCTGGAAGAGCTTCTCATTTCCCAGCCCGACAACGGGGAGCAGGCGCTGGATATCGTGGAAACATTGGTGCGCTCGAGCGCGGTGGATGTGATCGTGGTGGATTCGGTCGCGGCTCTCACGCCTCAAGCGGAAATTGAAGGGGAAATGGGCGATCATCATGTCGGCCGTCAGGCGCGGCTGATGTCGCAGGCTCTGCGCAAACTGACGGCGATCGTCGCCAAGGGCAATGTGACCGTTATTTTCATCAATCAGATCCGAATGAAGATCGGAGTGATGTTTGGCAACCCGGAAACGACGCCGGGCGGAAACGCGCTCAAATTCTATTCTTCCGTCCGCATCGAAGTTCGCCGGATGGCGCAGATCAAACAAGGCGATGTCATTGTGGGAAACCGGGTAAAGGCCAAAATAGTAAAAAACAAAGTGGCCCCGCCCTTTCAGGTGACGGAGTTTGATATTATTTATAACGAAGGGATCTCGAAAGAAGGCGATCTCATCGACACCGGAGTGAAATATGAAGTGGTCACAAAAACCGGCAACTCCTTTTCTTTCGGAGAAGTGCGGCTTGGTGTTGGCCGCGAAAAAGCGAGAACCTTTCTCAAGGAAAATCCGAAAGTATTCGGGGAAATCCTGAAAGCGATAAAGGAGAAGGTAAAAGAATAACACTATTTTAAGGAGGGTAAAAAATGTCCAGGGATGTTATTAAAAAAGATCTTTGTAAATTGGCGAGTGATCCTAAAGCCATAACTAAGTTTGAAAGGGTTATGGCGGATGCGCGAAAGGGAAGTCTTTACTTGATAATGGCAGGCAGAGGATGCTTTACAGACCCTCGTCTCCCGGGCTTTGTAGCCACTATCTAGTAAATCATCCTAACATTAAATATTAGGAAAAAAATAAAGCGGTGCGCTTTGGGCGGCCGCTTTTTTCTTTATATAAAGTATATTTATACCTACTTCGCTCGCTCCACATATTCTCCCGTCTCCGTGTTGATACGGAGGATGTCTCCTTCTTTGATAAAAAGCGGCGTGTTGACTTTGATTCCGGTTTCGAGAGTCACAAGCTTCGTTCCGCCGTCGGCCGTGTTGCCGCGGATGGCGGGCGGGGCTTCGACGACTTTGAATTCCATTTTCACCGGAAGTTCGATGTTGATCGGCTGATTATTGTAGTTCAGGACAGTAACTTCGGTATTTTCCACCAAATATTTGGCCAAATCGCCGATGACGGATTTTGAAAGAGAAAATTGTTCAAAAGAAGCGCTGTCCATAAACGCGAAATCAGATCCGTCCCGATAAAGATACTGGGCCTTGGTTTTGGCGATGTCGGCCTCTTCGATCTTATCCGCGCCTTGAAATGTTTTTTCGAGAACCGCTCCGTTCTTGAGACTGCGAAGCTTGGTGCGTAAAACCGCTCCCGCTCTTCCGGTCTTGGAATGCTGGTGGAAAGTCACCAAATAAGGCTCGCCATTAAAGGTGATGGCTTTTCCGGTTTTGATATCGGATAAATTCAGCATAATTTACTTTATCGTGTACGAAAGAAGCGCCATTGCCCGGGCCCGTTTGATGGACCGGGTCACCATTCGCTGGTGCCGGGCACAATTTCCGGTTCGGCGGGGCGGGACGATCTTGGCTTGCGAATTCATGAATTTTCGCATAAGCAAAGTGTCCTTATAATCAACCGCATCAATATTATTGCTGCAAAAGTAGCAAGATTTTTTTACCGGTTGGATTTGTTGCTGGTTCAGATTTCTCATTAGAATGGTATATCTTCAATTTTTACCTCGTCTTGATTTTCGTCAATTTGGATGGTCGGAATTTCTTCCGGCTGGGGAGGAGCGGCTTGAGTGGGAGCTTGGGGAGAAGCCGAAGCGGCCTGCGGCGGCATGCCGGGCGAAGGCGAAAAGTCTCCTTGCGGTTTTCGATCAAGCATGATCATATTTTCCATGATCACTTCGGTCATATACCGCTTGTTGCCGTCCTGGCCTTGCCAGTTGCGAGTCTGAAGCCGTCCTTCGACATAAACCTTGCTGCCTTTTCGAAGATATTGCCCGCAAATTTCAGCCAACTTTCTCCAAGCGACAATATTATGGAATTCGGCCGCGCTTTTTCGCTCTCCGGAAGATGGATCTTTCCAGACTCGGTTGGTGGCGAGACCGAAAGAGGCCACGGATTGTCCCGAAGGAGTGCTGCGAAGCTCCGGATCCCGGGTGATGTTGCCAATTAGCGTCACTTTGTTTAGGTCCATAGATTTAGAATTACGAATTAAAAATTTCTATGAAGTTAGCTTGGTGTCTCGTCCAGCAGTTCATTCAATTTTTCGTCCAAATCAGCCATGCTGGCCTTAGGTTTTGATTCAATTGCTTTCTCTTTCGGTATTTCTTCAATCTTTTTCTCTTCGGCCATTATTTCCCGCGGCGGAGTTTGGATAGTGGAAACAGGATGGCCGACTTCAGCCGCTTTGACGATCAAGTGGCGCGTCACATTGCTTATGAGGCCGATGCGCTTATTGATCTCCGGTAGTTTTTCCTTGTCCTCCAGGGTGAAGCGGACAAAGCTATAATATCCGTGCGTTTCCCGTTTGATGGGATAAGCGAATTTTCTTTTCCCGATGTCGGTAAAATCTCCGGATAACTTTCCGCCCTGATTAGTGAGAAGTTCTTCTAATTCCTTTTTGATGCCAGGAACCTTGCTCTCATTGGAAGCGTAGGTGAAAAATAATAGCTCGTATTCCATAATAATATCAAAAAAATTTAAAATCCGCTAAAGGAAATCCTGTCTTAGCGGGGTGTTGCCTTCCTATTCCCGCCAAGGCGGGACGAGAAAACGTAGGACTTTCTCTTTTTTTGTATCATAAGCCTAGCAAATATCCTATTTTTTGGCAAACTTTGGAAAAATATGATAGTATATTATCAGTGCTTATAGTCTAATATTGATGATTATGTTTGACGAAGAAAAAGCGAAAAAAGATATCGAAAAAATGAAAAAATCATATGACGAAGCTTTGAAAGAGCTTAAGGATATCGAGGCAAGACAAGAGGAAATTGCTAAAAAAATTTATGCAATTCCTAAAAGTAATAAAAATAACAGAAAAATATGGTAAAATTAGAAAGAGAAAAGGGAAGCGAAAGCCCGGTGCAATTGGTTGAGCATATGAAGCAGGAAGCTCGTAAAGAATTCTTGAGGATGCGCGCCAGAAATAGGCAGCTAAAAGCCGAAGCCGAAGATAGACCAGGTGCAGAGATATATTTTCCAGGGCTTGAAGGGATTGCGGATGATATAGAAAGGGTTGAAAAAAAAGTCTAAGTCGGTTCTAAAAAAGAGTAAATTATATCTTAAACTCCACCACGTCCCCGTCTTGGACGACATATTCTTTTCCTTCAGTTCGGAGCTGCCCGATTTCCCGCGCCTTTGACCAAGAGCCGGCTTCGAGAAGTGACTGCCAATTGATCACATCAGCGCGGATGAATTTTTCTTCAAAATCACTGTGGATGGCTCGACCCGCTTCAGGCGCGGTTGAGTCCTTTTTTATGGTCCACGCTCTCGTTTCGTCTTCGCCCGTCGTGAGAAAGGTGATCAGCCCCAAAATTTCGTAGGATTTCAAAATCAGCTGGTCGAGATTCGATTTCATTTCAAGCTCCCGCGCTTCTTCCGCGGACATTTGGGACAACTCTTCTTCGATCTTAACGTCGAGCAAGACGACGGGATATTTTTTTTCGATATTTTTCACGAGATCGGACTCTCTCGTTTTTTCAAAGTCGTTGGTGTTGAGAATGTATAGAATGGGCTTTGAGGTGAGCAGCTGCAAATCAAGAACTAATTTTTCATCTTCTGCTGAAATTTCAAAATCGCTTGCCAATTTTCCCTGATCAAGGATCTCTTTTATTTTTTTTGCAATTTCCAGAGTTTTGATGGCTTCCTTATTTTGCCCGCGCGCTTCTTTTTCGAGTTTGGCGATTCTCTTCCCGACTGTTTCGAGATCAGCGAGGATCAGTTCCGTATTGATTATCTCAATATCATTTTCCGGATCAATTTTTTCGTGAACATGAATGATATTTTTATCCTCGAAAACGCGCACAACCTGCGCGATCGCGTCCACTTCCCGAATATGCGACAAAAATTTGTTTCCCAATCCTTCGCCTTCGGCCGCGCCTTTGACGAGCCCCGCGATGTCAACAAATTCAATAACTGTCGGCACAATTTTGGCCGACTGGGACATCTTCGCCAATTTATCGAGCCGCTCATCGGGCACTTTCACAATCCCAACATTCGGCTCAATCGTGCAAAAAGGATAATTGGCAATATCCACCGGATTTTTGGTGAGGGCTTTGAATAACGTGGATTTTCCCACGTTTGGCAGCCCCACAATTCCGACTTTTAGTGACATATGAATTGATGCTAGCAAACAAAAAGATATTTGTTAATAGCAGTTCGTTGCCCTTTGTTTTTTCTGTGTCTTGTGATTAAATAATAGGGTGATATAAACCTTAGAATTATTCTTATGAAAATCGTCATTCTTGCAGGAGGAACCGGAACTCGCTTTTGGCCAATGAGCCGGGGCGATATGCCCAAACAACTTTGTAAGCTTGTTTCTGAAAAAACAATGCTGGAGGAAACTCTGGATCGGTTCAATGAGTGGCCCAAAGAAAAAATATTTATTTCCACAACGAAATCACTCATCAACAAGATCAGAGAGGTGTTGCCAGATTTTCCGGAAGACCACTACATTGTGGAGCCGGCTCTTCGCGATACCGCTCCGGCGATGGGATATGTGGCCAATTATCTTTTCACCATTGATCCGGATGAACCAATAGCCTTCATTCCGGCCGATCATTATATCGGGCAAGTGGACAAATTTTTGCGCTCCATCCGCGAAGCGGAGAAAGCGATTTTGGAAACCGGGAAATTGCTCGATATTTCTGTTCATCCAACCAGTCCCACCACGACACTTGGCTACACAAAAGTGGGAAAACGCATTCGAGAATCGGACGGGGTCGAATTCTTTGAATTTTTGGGACACAAAGAAAAACCGGATCACGAAACAGCGCAGCAATATTTGAAAGAGGGAAATTATTTGTGGCACGCCAATTATTATATGTGGACACCGAGAAAATTTCTCGAGGCTTATGAAAAATACGCGCCGGAAACGCACGCGGTGCTGATGAAAATCCAAAAACTGCTGGGGGACAAAAGCAAAGGAAAAGAAATTGAAGATCTGTACGGAACTATGGAAAAAATTTCCATTGATTATGCCATTACCGAAAAAATGGATCCTTCGGAACTTCTCATTATCCGCGGAGACTTTGATTGGGATGATATCGGTGCCTGGGATACGCTCTACCAAAATATGCTCGCCAACACGGATGAGAATAACAACGTGGTTTTCGGCGAGCGGCTAAACATCGATACTTCAGGGTGCCTTATTTATGGCCGG
Source organism: Candidatus Moraniibacteriota bacterium (assembly GCA_036170345.1). Taxonomy (GTDB): domain Bacteria; phylum Patescibacteriota; class Minisyncoccia; order Moranbacterales; family UBA11712; genus Fen-1326. The sequence continues at coordinate 297 of JAVHPA010000136.1, read as the reverse complement.
GAAGGGAAAATGATCGCGACCATCGGCGTGGACGATCTTGTGATCGTGGACACCGACGACGCGCTTCTCGTTTGCACAAAATCCCGCGCTCAAGAAGTGAAAAAAGTAGTGGAAAAATTGAAGAAAAAAGGGAAAAAGTATTTGTAATCAATAATTATACAAAAGCTAAGCTTTTTCCTTCGGAGCTGCGCTCCGAATTCCTCAAAGCTTAGCTTTGAAAACTATATGGCGGAGAACAAACCAAAAAATTTTAAAGCCTATGACATCCGAGGAATATATCCAACCGATATCAATGAA
>JAVHPA010000135.1:0-1479 GCA_036170345.1 Candidatus Moraniibacteriota bacterium | reverse complement strand
ATGAAAAAGAGATCGCGGCCAAAAGCGACATTCCGCCCGTTCAAAATCAGGCTGCGGTCCAGACAGAACAAATTATTAAGATGAACGTAATCTCAAGCGGATTTGAGCCGAGCGTTTTCAAGATAAAACAAGGTATTCCCGTAAGGTGGGTTATCAACGGAGTGAATGTCAGCGGCTGCACCAGCACGATCATCATTCCCTCTTTTAATATTTCGAAAAATTTGAAGTACGGCGAAAATGTGGTGCAATTCACGCCCCAAAAATCCGGCGAGATCGCCTTCAGCTGCGGGATGGGAATGGTGCGGGGAAAATTTATAGTGGAATAAAATCTAAATTAATGAATTCAAAAAAAATATCAATTAAAATCCTCGGAATGACTTGTGCCAGTTGCGCTGTTATTAACGAAAAAGAACTTTTGAAAACAAAAGGTATTTTGAGCGCGAACGTTAATTTCGCGACCAAAAAAGCGACTGTCTCCTATGACGCGGATATTTTGAGCGAAGAGGATGTGAAACAGGTGATTATTCGGAATGGTTATCAAATCGAGGCCGACCAAAGTCCGGCTTTTCCCTTGCTCGCTGACGCTCACAATTCCTCAAAGCCGGACTTTATGAAATTTCTTCGGTCCGCGGTTTTGAGCGCGCCTCTTCTACTCGGCATGTTTTTCAAGATCGAGACGGGGGTTTTGATCTTGAAAATCGATCTTGTCATGTGGCTGTATCTTTTTCTTGCAACAGTGGTCGTTTTCTATTACGGCTGGCGCTTTCACCGGATGGCCTTTATGCAAGCCAAAAAAATGCGAGCCAATATGGATACTTTGATCTCGCTGGGCACGCTCACAGCCTATTTCTACAGCCTGTGGGCGATATTTTCCGCGCGCGTTGGGTATCTCGAATCAGCGGCGCTTATTGTCACACTGATTCTCCTGGGAAAATATTTTGAAGCCAAAAGCACTGGACAAGCCGGAGAGGCGATGCGAAAATTGATGGAACTCGGGGTGAAAAAAGCGCGAGTTATTATTGATGGCGCAGAAAAAGAAGTAAATATTTATGAAATTCGAGTCGGCGATATGGTCATTGTCCGGCCGGGAGAAAAAATTCCGCTGGACGGGATTGTGGTTGAAGGGGAATCTAGCATCGATGAATCGATGCTGACTGGCGAATCTCTTCCGGTGGAAAAGAAAAAATTTTCTTCGGTGTTCGGCGCGACATTGAACCAGGATGGAGTGCTCAAGATCAAAGTGCTGCATATCGGCGGCGATACAGTACTCGCGCAAATTATAAAAACGGTGGAAGAAGCGCAGGGATCAAAAGCACCGATCCAAAAACTGGCCGATAAGATTTCAGGCATTTTTGTGCCAGCGATAATCTTCATCGCCCTTCTCACTTTCTCCGGCTGGTATCTTTTCAACCATAATTTCGCAGTGGCGATGATAAACGCCGTGGCGGTTCTGGTAATCGCTTGCCCTTGCGCTTTGGG
>JAVHPA010000134.1:0-1487 GCA_036170345.1 Candidatus Moraniibacteriota bacterium | reverse complement strand
TTTGCATGCTTTTTGGCAATTTTCAATTTTCAATTATCAATTTACAATGAATTTTCAATTTTCAATTAAGAAATGTTACGAAATTGAAAATTGAGTCATTGAAAATTGATTGAAAATTAGAAATTGGTGATTGAAAATTAATTCTACATGGGTAGTTTATCATTTTTTGCGCATGTGGTAAAATACCTCCATGCCAATTCAAAAGATCCTTCTCGAGCTAGATCCCCAGCCGGAGAATTTGCTAAGGGTTTTGAAAGAAATACAAAAGGAAAATAAATATATCAGCCAAAACGACGGCGAAAAAATCGCCAAGTATTTTTCGCTTCCGCCGACGCGAATTTTCTCGCTGGCCAGTTTTTTTGATCTCCTGGATACTCGGCCGGTCAGAAAAAAAATAATCAAAGTCTGTTCGGGCGGTCCGTGCCTTATGGAAAAGTCTTTTGAGGTTATCCGTCAGATAGAAATGTTGCTCAAAATAGAACTCGACAATGATTCTCATCCCAAAGCAAAACTGGAAACTATGAATTGCGTGGGACTCTGTGATCAAGGGCCGGTCATGATGATTGATGAGCAGGTTTTTGAAAAAGTGAAGCCGGAGACGGTGGATGACATAATTTTGGATTATTTATAGAGAAATCATGCAGATTGTCACCAAAAACTGGGAAAAAATAAATCCTCTCGACATAGGCACGTATATCCGCTCCGGCGGATACGAAGCTTTCCAGAAAGTGATTCGAAAACCGTCCTTGAAAGTTGTTTCGGAAATCAAAAAATCAGGACTGCGCGGACGGGGCGGAGGCGGTTTTCCAACGGGTGAAAAATGGGAAATTTCGGCGAAAACCGCGGCGGATGAGAAATATATTATCTGCAATCTCGATGAATCGGAGCCGGGGGTCTATAAAGATCGGATAATCGCCGAGAAAAATCCGCACCAGATTATTGAAGGTCTCCTCATCAGCGCTTTCGCCATTGGCGCAAAAAAGGCTTATATATACATAAATGGCCACTATAAAAAACCAGCCGAGATTCTGAAAGTGGCTCTTGAGCAGGCCAGAGAAAAAGAATTTTGGGGACGAGGGATCATGGGAAGCGCCATTGATATCGAAATTGAAATTTTTGCGGGAGCGGGAGACTATATTTGCGGCGAAGAAACGGCTCTCATCAACACCATCGAGGGAAAAAGAGGCGAACCGCGGCCGAAACCCCCCTACCCGCCAGTTTCGGGACTCTTTGGCAAACCGACGATTGTGAACAATGCCGAAACATTGGCGAATGTGCCGTATATCATCAAGCGCGGCGCCGGCGCGTATTCGAAAATCGGCTCAATCGTTTCGCCGGGAACAAAATTATTTTTATTGGAAGGAGCGGTCAAGAACAAAGGATTGGCTGAAGCGCCGCTGGGAACAACAGCCGAAGAACTGATTTTTAACTCTTTGTATGGCGGAGGCATGGAGGACGGACAGGAATTCTGGTTCGCGCAGATTGGA
>JAVHPA010000133.1:0-6987 GCA_036170345.1 Candidatus Moraniibacteriota bacterium | reverse complement strand
GGGTTTAGGCTTTTCCGCTTTCGCTCGCCACTACTGACGGAATCTTTTTAGTTTCTTTTCCTCCAGGTACTAAGATGTTTCAGTTCCCTGGGTGCGCTTCATGAACCTATATATTCAGTTCATGATATCCCAACGCAAATTGGGATGGGTTTCCCCATTTGGAAATCCCCGGATCAAAGCTTGCTCATCAGCTCCCCGAGGCTTATCGCAGATCGCTACGTCCTTCATCGCTTACTTCAGTCAAGGCATCCACCATACGCCATGAGTAATTTACCGCTCTATCGCAATAGTTCGCTCGTATCAAAACGATACAAACGAACCGACCAGCAATTAGTAATCACTAATTGCTATTTGAAATCTTTATTATATTCTCGCTTTCCGCGTGACTGCGAAGAAAGATAATCTAGATTTTCTCGGTATTCAATTGACAAGGTCCGTCTGGCGCGGAAATACTGATCTTTAAGCTTGATTTATCGACCAATATCTCGGCGCAAGAAACAAAAAACCGCTTCGATAGAAGCGGGGCAAGGGCAAATAGAAACACCCAAAAGTTTATCCGCTTCTTTTTATAAGGTTTAGGGAAATATTTCTCATTTAATTCACTACAAATTAGATTTTATTTTGTCTTCACCACGCTTAAGCATCATATTATTTTTCGAAATTATTGTCAAGCGTTGACACAGCTAAAGGGTGAAGTTAAGTAGTATTCTTTATTTGTCCCATTATTTCCTCAATTTTTCGGCCTAATTCATCCTTTGTACTCTTATTTTCAAGCCTAAAATCGGCTTTTTTTCCGATATTTGGAATTTGGACTTCCGTCTCCGCTTTTTCCATTTCCAGGAATTTTTCAAAACTCACCGCGTCGTCTGATTTTTCTCCGCGGCCGGAAGTCCTTTGCCAGCGCGTCTTGCTGTCGAGAGTCACATAGACCACGTATGAATTCGGGAAACTCTTTACAAAATCAAAATCTTCTTTAATCCTCATGCCATTGAGAACAATCATGCCATCGGAAATATTATTAATCTTTTTCCTTAACGCCTCTGTTATTACCTGATTTCCGTATTTTCCCCTGATATTATTGGAAAGCCAGATCATTTGAACTCTCGCCACTTTCCCTTCTCCAAAAAATATTTCCAGCGCTTCCCGCAACGGATCTTGAAACCGGAAAAGGCGCGCGCCGCGAGAGTCCCGCAAATAATTCGCCACCGTATCTTTTCCCGATCCCATCTCTCCAGTGAGGCCAATGATTATTTTTTTAGTTCCCTTTTGCATATAAGCAAATAAAAATTGAGAGTCTTATCTCTCAATTTATTTCCATATTACAAACTGACGCTATACGATTTTCCCATCGTCGAGCAAATTGAAATATTTTTGATGAATTTTCCCTTGGCCCCCTCGGGCCTGGCTTTTTTCAACGCTTCCAAAAATATTTCAAAATTCTTTTCCAATTTCTCGTTTTCAAAAGACACTTTCCCGATGATCTGATGGACATTCCCCGAGCTGTCGTTTTTGAAATCGGCTCTTCCTTTTTTGAGCGCTTCGATGATTTCTTTCACTTTTGGTGTGACAGTTTTATTTTTGGGATTCGGCATCAAGCCTTTCGGTCCCAAGATTTTGGCAATGGTCGCGAGCTTCGGCATCATTTCCGGCGTCGCGAGAGCCATATCCGCGTCAATCTTTCCGGAAGATTTTATCTTTTCGATCAGTTCTTCTCCCCCGACGAGATCGGCTTCGGCGGCTTCGGCTTCTTTTTTTTGCGTCGTGGTAAAAACCGCCACCTTAATGGTCTTTCCGGTGCCAAATGGAAGCTCAGCCACTCCTCGCGCCTGCTGATCGCCTTTCTTGGGATCAATATTGAGCCGGGCATGAACTTCGACGGATTCGTCGAACTTCGCGACCGCAGATTTCTTAACTGCCGCTATAACTTCGATTATTGATAATTGATTGTTTTCTGATTTTTCCATGGTTTTCTCTCTACGAACTACGAATAAATTACGAATATACGAAAATTATAAATTATCTGCCTTTTTTTGAAATCCACGAAACACTTAATTGCACGATTTCGTATTTTCGTACAAATTTCGTAGTTCGTAGAGATTTACTCAACCTTGATCCCCATTGATCTCGCCGTTCCCTCAACGATCTTCATAGCCGCTTCCACATCATTGGCATTCAAATCAACCATTTTTGCTTCCGCGATTTCACGCACTTGGGCTTTGGTAACCGTTCCGACCTTCTGCTTCAACGGATCAGCCGCTCCTTTTTCGACTTTGGCCGCTTTTTTGAGAAGTTCGGCGGCCGGAGGAGTTTTCAGCGCAAAGTCAAAACTGCGGTCTTCATATATCGTTATCTCAACCGGAATGATATCTCCGCTTTTGTCTTTTGTTGCGTCATTGAACTTCAAACAAAAATCTTGGATATTGAGACCGTGCTGGCCCAGCGCCGGTCCGACCGGAGGCGCCGGATTAGCCTGGCCCGCTTTAATTTGAAGCTTAACTACGGTTTTAATTTTTTTAGCCATGTTTTAAATCTAAGACTTAGTCTTAGAGAAATCATATTTTCTTAATTTGCAAAAAATCCAGCTCTACCGGCGTTTCCCGTCCGAATATCGAAACTAAAACCTTGATCTTCCCTCTCGCATCATCGACCGCGTCCACTTTTCCGTCAAATTCCTTGAAGGGTCCGTCGATTATTTTTACCGCTTCGCCGCGAATTACGTCAATTTTGTATTTCGGCTCGGCCACTCCCATTCTTTTTTTCATTGATTCGATCTCCGCGTCGGCAATCGGAGTCGGGGTGGTCCCAAGACCGATGAATCCCGTTACATTCGGAGTGTTGCGAACCACGTACCAGGAATCGTCCGTGACGACCATTTCAACCAGAACATAGCCCGGAAAGATCCGTTCTTCAATGACCGTGCGTTTGCCGTTCTTGATCTTGATATTTCTTTCTTTCGGCACCATCACTTCGAAAATCCGGTCCTGCATATCAAGAGATTCGATCCTTTGCTTCAGATTTTTGGCCACGTTGTCTTCGTATCCGGAATAAGTATGGATAGCGTACCAGGCGCGTCCGTGATGTTGGGTTTGTTTAGCCATAGGCTTATTTTATGATAAATGTCCGCAAAATATATTCAAAACTAAAATCCAGCACTCCCAAAAAGGCCGCCACCGCCAAGCTGACGCCGATCACCAGACTGGTGTATCTTATCGTCTGGGCCCTGGTCGGCCAGTTGACTTTCCGAAGTTCGATGCGAGCTTCTTTTATAAACTGTAGAATTTTGTTCATCTTTTCCTAAAGTTCAACTTTAGGAGCTCCTAAAGTTGAACTTTAGGAAACTCCCGTCGAGCCTTTTTTAAAAAGCCTCGGGGGCTTTTCTATGCCTTAGTTTTGCATTATATAAATATTCTGTCAAGAACCGAAACAAACTACACATCGAGGTTGGCGACACTTCTCGCGCCGGCTTGGATGAAGCGTTTTCTGGGTTCGACTTCGGATCCCATCAGGATATCGAAAATTTTGTCGGCCTCGGCGGCGTCTTCGACTTTGACTTGATACATAACACGATTGGCCGGATCCATCGTTGTTTCCCAAAGCTGGCTGGGATTCATTTCTCCTAGACCTTTATAGCGCTGGACGTTCACGCCGGATTTTTTCTCCTCGTCGCTGACTTCGATTTCCGCTTCTTCTTCCTGAGCCGTTTTTTTCTTGGCTTTCGCGATATTTTTTGGCTTCTCTTTGTCTTGCTTCAAAAATTCCGCGATAATTTCGCTTTTATCCTCTTCGTTATATGCCCACTGGACATTTTTGCCTTTTTGGACCCGAAACAACGGCGGCTGGGCGATGTACAAATATCCCCGCTGGATTATTTCCTCGAAATTCCGGTAGAAAAATGTCAGGAGCAGTGTCCGGATATGTGAACCGTCCACGTCGGCATCCGTCATAATGATGATCCGGTGATAGCGCATCTTATCAATATTTTTCTGGTCTCCCACACCCGTTCCCATCGCGATAATCAGATTTTTAATTTCCTGGGACATCAGCATCTTGTCAATTCTGGCCTTTTCCACATTGAGAATTTTTCCGCGCAGCGGCAGAATGGCCTGAAACATTCGATCCCGTCCTTGTTTGGCTGATCCTCCCGCGCTGTCTCCCTCGACTATATACAATTCCGATTTTGATGCGTCGCGCGAGGAACAATCGGCCAGTTTTCCCGGCAGCGTCATTCCCTCCAGCGCGCCTTTCCGGATCACGGCTTGCTTGGCCGCCTGGGCCGCCAGTCGGGCTTGGGCCGAAATGAGGCATTTTCCAATAATGGCCCGGGCGTCGTTGGGATTTTTGTCGAGATACTCGTTGAGCCCCTCCGCCATGGCCGCGTAAACAATCCCCCGCACTTCCGCGTTGCCAAGTTTCGCTTTCGTCTGGCCTTCAAATTGAGGATTGCGGAGCTTGACGCTCACGACCGCCGTGAGGCCTTCCGAAACATCGTCGCTTGTGAGGCTTCCTCCGTTTTTGTCTTTTATCAGATTATTTTTCTTCCCGTAATCGTTCAGCACTCTCGTGAGCGCCGTTCGAAAACCCGTCACGTGCATTCCGCCCTCGACGGTGAAAATGTTATTGGCGAAAGAATACAAGTGTTCCTTGAGACCCTCGATATACTGAAGTGAAATTTCAACATAAACATCGTTGATTGTTTTTTCCACATAGACCGGACGGGAATTCTTCACTTCCTTTCCACGATTCAAAAATTTTACGTAGGAAGCGATCCCGCCATCAAAACAAAAACCTTTCCGTTTTTCCTTGTAGGCCTCTTTTTCATTGGTCACTTCCCGCCTGTCGAATATTCGGATGCTCACTCCCTTGGTCAGATAGGCCTGCTGGCGGACATAATCGACAATTTTTTCCCAGTTCCAGACGATCTCAGGAAAAATTTCCGGATCGGGAGAAAAAGTCATGGTTGTTCCGGTTTGTTTTGTTTTTCCGTTTGATTTCACCTGCGCGATCGGTTTTCCCCGCTTGTATTCCTGGATCCAGGTCTTTCCTTCCCGAAAAACCTCGGCCCGCATCCAATCGGAAAGCGCGTTCACCACGCTCACGCCGACACCATGGAGCCCGCCTGATATCTTGTAGCCTTCCCCGCCGAATTTTCCTCCGGCGTGAAGCTTGGTCATCACTGTTTCCAGCGTTGATTTTTTTGTTTGGGGATGTTTCTCAACCGGAATGCCGCGGCCGTCGTCGACCACCCGAACCTTATTTTCCGGAAGAAGTTCGACGAGAATATTTTTGCAATGGCCCGCCATCGCTTCATCGATCGAATTGTTGACCACTTCCCAAACCAAATGATGGAGGCCTTCCACGGAAGTTCCCCCGATATACATTCCCGGCCTTTTTCGCACCGGCTCCAATCCCTCGAGGACTTGGATGGATTTGGCGGAATAGTCTGATTTTTTGGATTCTTGGATTTTTTTAGGCATATTTTTTTCTAAGGCTAAACCTTAGCTGTACAGCTAAGGTTTAGCCTTAGACTTATTTCGATAGAAACCACAATTCCACCAGCAGCGTTCCCACAATCACCAGCCCTGCGTCCCACCACAGGAGCAGACGAAAACTTTGCAAGGCGAACATAGCCGTAACCGCCAGCGCCACCAGCATGCCTTGGCGAAAGCTGATCCCGACGTTCAGGTAGGCGGTTTCGTTTTTGGAAAATAATCTCCGGAGCCAAAACAAAAAAAGAGTGGCCAGACCCGTGACAGAGAAAAACAGGCTGACGTAGAAAAGGACTTGTCCCAGTAGTCCGTCTTTTACCGGATCGATAAAGCGGACTATGAGTCCCAAGCAAACCACTGCCACGAGCGTGCTTATTCTCATTCCCCAAAGATAGGCGCGAATTGTCATTTTTTGTTTATGTTAGGCTGATTTCGCCTCTTCTATTCTAGCAGATATTTTCGAATTTGCCAAGTCGAAAAGCGTCTAAAATCAAAAATGAAAAAGGAGCCATAATCAGCTTAAATAAAGCCTATAAATAGCCCCCTTCCGATATCATTTTATTTCACTAAATCCTGCAAATCTTTCGGATTAATTTGCTGAATTTGATTGAGGCTAGTTCCGGTTCCCGAAAAAAGCATTTTTATGGAAATCCAGGCAAAGAGCAAGGATAAAATTGTGATAATAACGCACATATTCGCCACGTGCTGGGCGTCGTCTTCATCGTCGAAATAGTATTTCAACGCCAGCAAAAAACCGAGAGGCGGAAGACCCAAGGAAATAATATACGCCCAGCGTTTCTTTTTGGGGGACACGACATTCCCTTTTTGGTTCAGAGAATAGAGCATCAACTTCGCCACATCGACATTTTTATCCTCTTTCCCCAGAGCCTGAAATTCAGAAAAGCGCTCCTCTATTTTTTTGTCCTCGTTCATCGGCCTAATTATATTAATTTTTCCTAATCAACGAGATTAGGAGAGCTAATCTTTTCTGCTATTTTTAGGATTTCCTCAAGAACCAAAGGAAATTCAAAATATCCATTACCTTCATTGAGATGCTTTCCGTCGGGAACAATGATCAGTTTCGCGCCGAGATCGTCCCGCAAAGTTTCTCCGTGCTTTTGCGGAATATAGGGATCATTGTCGGAATTTATGACGACTATTTTGCTGGTAACCTTTTTTATCTTTTCATAATTGAGAGGAGTTGCGAAAAAATTTTCCAACACTTCAATGCCAATAGACTCTGAAAATGCCGCGGCCAGAATCGCGCCGCCCACTTTTTCTCGGTCAGATAATGCTTCAAAATAGCGAAGAATAGCAACCGATCCCAAACTATGCCCGACAAAAAAAGTATTTTCATCCGGTTTACCCACAATTTTTCGAAGATACGATATCCATTCATCCATCTTCGGAAAATCCGCATTTGGCATTTGTGGAACCGCGACCTCAAAACCTTTTTTTTCAAGCTCGTCTTTAAGCCACGGAAACCAATTACTGTCCGGCG
>JAVHPA010000132.1:0-7059 GCA_036170345.1 Candidatus Moraniibacteriota bacterium | reverse complement strand
CGCGCCATTCTTTCGCCTCCGACCTTATCCAAAACGGCGCTGACATCCGATCTGTCCAGGAAATGCTCGGCCACTCTTCCGTCACCACGACGCAGATTTATACCCACGTGACAAATAGACAGCTCAAAGAAGTGCATAAGGCGTTTCACGGGAAGAGGCGGAAATAAAAATACCCGAGAGTTCGACTCCCGGGTAAGTTTAAAAGCTTTTTCTTATTTCTCTTTTTTCTTTTTTACTCTTTCCACAATTCTCGTCAATCTATATGTGACCAAAACCACGGCGGCGGTGATGACCGCGGCGTAGATAAACATAGCCGTGATATCTCCACTTCCCTGTGTTCCGAAAATGCGTTCGAAAAGTTTGCGGATGGCGTCGTTCCAGGCCAGCGCCGCCACAAGCCCCATGGCTCCGGTCATCAGCGTCACGATTTTTTCTACCAAGAGAATATGAACCTTCGCTTCCTCGGATTTTGATAGTTTTTCTTCTTTTTTTTCTTCAGCCATGGGGATTACCAAATGCATTATTATTATAAATTTAACATTTAATGATATTGATGTCCATTTCTTTTATACGTTTTTAACAACGTAAAGCTGTCATTGACTGTATTGATATATTTCTTTAGGATTGGGAAAGGGGTCGGGAAAACGGGAGTTTTCCCGTGGCGGAATTATTCAAACCGAGGGGTTTGAAGGAGCGTAGCGACGGGACCGTAGCTCAGCGGTTAGAGCGGCCGACTCATAATCGGTTGGTCATAGGTTCGAATCCTATCGGTCCCAAAGTAATGGGCAATTAGCTCAGTGGTAGAGCGCTTGCTCGACACGCAAGAGGTCAGTGGTCCGATCCCACTATTGCCCACAAAAAATCCGCCATACGGCGGATTTTGCAATATAAATTTTATATCTAAGCCTTTTCCGGTCCGCCTAGATTTTCGCCTTTCAGTGAAGCAGGCGGCGCGGCTGGCGCGGCGGCGATTTGTTTTTCCGTTTCTTTTTCGGCCACTTTTTCTGTTGCTTCCGGTTCGGATACTCTAGCGATTTCCTGGAAGAAAAGAGTCCAGGCGGTTTTTTTCCAGGCGATGAAAACGGAGGCAAGGGAAAGTACCACAACCAGGGCGATCAAGATCGCGATTCCGATAAAGACACCAAAAACAATTTTGCTCAGACTATAAAGAAGAAGGCCGGTTGGCGCGCCGATGGCCAGAGCCAAAACAATAAGCGGCAAAAAGAGCAGACCGAAGGCCATTCCGGCCGCGAGCATCAGCAGAGAAAAAATAATATTTTTGGAAATGTTTTTTATGAGAAGATTATAACCGGTTTCAATGGCGCCCCAGACCTTGAGATCCGAAAGGACGATATAATATTCAGCAAGAATCGCCGTGACGGCAATGACAAAAACTAGTGGAACGAAAATGGCGACGGCCAAAAGGGTGAGGATAACGGCGCTTATCCAGGATTTGATGATAAAAAGATACACGGCGGGCGTTGCCAACACCAGAAGAACGACAATAATCACAATTCCCGTCAAAAGGCCGAGCAAAAATAATTTCCTCAAATATTTTTTCCCCTCTTTCCAACCTTCTTTGAAAGCCGCTTTCTTACCTAAATTTAATTTGTAAACCGATTTGATTAGACCGGCTTTGGCGATCAGGGAAAGAAGAAAAAGAATAATCCCAATGGCAAAAAATATGAACGCCACGGCTATAACAATTTGCCAGTGACTCTTTATCGTATCCATGAATTGGCCGCCCTTTTCCATCTGATTATCATTGCCGGAATAATTAAAGCTTCCCGGTGAACCAAGGGCGATCAGAAGTCCGAACCACCACAAAAATTTGTTCTGCCAAACAATGGCGGCGGATTTCTTCAAAATTTCCAGATAGGGGAATTCTTTTTTGGGAGTTGTTTCTTCTTTTTCGTTCATAAGAGCCGATTAAGCTAGTTGAGATTGAGACACGGGAGGATTTTTCTGGGGTTCTTTTTCGACTGCTGGTTTTTTTCTCCCGATGATCTCGTTAAATTCCTCATGCTCAATAGTTTCTTTTTCAAGAAGCGTTTGGGCGATTTTTTCGAGGAGCGGCCGCTTTTCCAGAATGATTTTTTGAGCGGTGTCATACGCGTCGCTGATGAATTTCGAAACTTCCTTGTCAATATCATTGGCAGTCGCTTCGGAATAATTTTTTTCTTCGCTGATTTCTTTTCCGAGGAAAATAAGCTCTTCTTTTCTCCCAAAAGTGCGCGGACCCAAGTTGCTCATTCCATAGCGGGTGACAAGTTTCCTTGCGATATCAGTCGCCCGTTCCAAGTCGTTGGAAGCGCCAGTGGTCACGTCGCCAAAAATATTTTTTTCACTGACAAATCCTCCCAGAAGAACGGCCAGTTCGTCGAGGAAATAGGCGCGCGAATATAGCCGCTTGTCCTCCTGCGGAACATTCAATGTGTATCCGGCGGCCTGTCCGCGGGAAATGATCGAAACCTTTTGGACTTGATCGGCGTTGGGAAGAGCGGAAGCAATCAGGGCGTGTCCGGCTTCGTGATAGGCGGTAATTTCTTTTTCCTTGGTGTTGAGAACTCTGCTTTTTCTTTCAGGACCCAAGATCACTTTTTCAATTGAAACTCGGAGCTCTTCATCTTCGACGATTTTCTTCCCGCGCCGGGCGGCCAGAATAGCCGCTTCATTCACGAGGTTGGAAATATCAGCTCCGGAAAAACCGGCCGTTCGAGCGGCAATTTTCCTGAAATCAACAGTCTTGGCTACGGGCATATTTTTCGTGTGAATTTTGAGAATAGCTTCCCGTTCCCGGATGTCGGGCAGGTCCATAACCACTCGCCGGTCGAATCTTCCCGGCCGAAGAAGAGCGGGATCCAAAACGTCCGGCCTGTTTGTGGCAGCGATAACAATGACGTTCGTGTCTGTTTCAAAGCCATCCATCTCAACCAAAATTTGGTTGAGCGTCTGTTCGCGCTCGTCGTGTCCGCCACCCAGTCCCGCTCCACGATGCCGTCCGACAGCGTCAATTTCATCTATAAAGACAATGGCTGGTGCGTTTTTTTTGGCCTGCTTGAAAAGATCCCGTACCCGGCTAGCTCCCACTCCTACGAACATTTCCACGAACTCGGATCCGGAGATGCTGAAAAACGGGACGCTGGCTTCGCCTGCGACGGCTTTGGCGATAAGAGTTTTTCCGGTTCCGGGAGAACCAAGAAGAAGGACGCCTTTGGGGATTCTGGCTCCGAGATCGAGAAATTTTTTCGGGTGTTTGAGAAATTCAACAATTTCTTTGAGTTCTTCTTTAGCCTCTTCGGCTCCGGCGACATCAGCGAAAGTAATTTTCTTTTTCTTGTCTTTTTGAGGGATGATCATTCGTGCCCGCGAGAGACCGAAAGACATCGCTTGATTGTTTCCCCGTTGGGCGGAGCGCATCATAAACCACAAAAAAGCGCCGATGATCAAAAACGGGAGAAGAAAAGGAATAATCGTATTGATCCAAAAAGCGGCGCCGGCCGTGTCTTTTATGCCAATGCTGACGGAGCGCAATTCTTCCTGGTCAACGCCGTAATTTTTCAGTGATTCGGAAAGCGAAGCCTCGGCTTCCTTTTGGGATTTTTCTTTCGTGTCATCCATAAGGACAATATTGAGCTTGTCCCCTTCCACCTGGATCTCCTTTACTTTTCCGTCGTTGATTTGATTGGCCAGCTCGTTTAGATTGATGTCGTTTATCTTCTGAACGGGAGTGTTATACAGCATCACGATTCCCGAGATGACAAAAAAAACAAGGAGAATTATGGCCAGATTTTTGATAAAGTTTCTCATTTGTTATGTAACACAAAACATATAAAACATGTAACACAAGATAATTTTGAATCGTGTTGCGGGTTACATGTTACATGATGCGTGATATTAATAATGTATCATTTTTCCTTTCAATCTTCAAGCCCTTTAGCGTGATCTTCTGCCGTTTGCTCTTAGTACTTTTTACAATCTTAATTATTTCATCGATATGCGCCGATTCTATTTCCCGCAGACTGGGATTGTGCTTTTCGATGGCGAGGCGCAAAGCTTCTCTCTTGATGGCGGGATGCAATTTATGGAGTTTTGAAACTGACAAAGGGCTGTTGCTTTTCAGCCACTCTCGGGAGAAATTATGGATAAAAGCATAATCTTCCGAAACGGATTGCGATAATTTGTATAGAACTTCCTGAATATTGGGATTATAATTTTTTTCAAGATAGGGAAAGAGCCGGTTTCTGATTTTGTTGCGGGTAAAATCCGTTCCGAGATTGGTTTTGTCGGTGCGATAGGCTAATTTATTTATTTTCAAATACATGAGAATTTCCTTTCGGGGAACATTGAGAAGCGGCCGGATGATTCGTTCATTCCTAAATTTGATCGCGCCCAGTCCCCGCAGCCCCGTTCCGCGCAAAATTCGCAGCATTACTGTTTCGGCCTGGTCGTTGAGATTGTGTCCGACGGCGATGCAGTCGGCCTTGTGCTTCACTCTGATTTTTTCAAAAAAGTTGTAGCGAACATCTCTTAATTTTTCTTCGGAAGGGCTGGTTGATTTTTTTCTTGAGGTGTATCGCAAAATTTCGATCGGCAGAGAATTTTTTTTGGCCAGATCTTCCACTAATTTTTCGTCGAGTTTCGAATCTTTTCCGCGCAGTCCGTAATTTACATGAGAGACAATAAGAGATAAATTATATTTCTCTTTTAAAACGTAGAGAACATTCAAAAGACAAACTGAATCGGGTCCGCCGGAAACCGCGACCACAATTTTCTCGCCGCGCTCAAAAATTTCATAGCGGAAAATATTTTCCTGGATTTTTTTGATGAAACTTTTTATGAAAGTAATCCTATTCTAATTAATGCGCTTGTTGATGAAATCGAGCACGCGCTCAAATACTTCTTCGCGCGAGAGTTTTGTGGTGTCGAGAAAAAGGTCGTAGTTTTTCGGATCACGGATGTTTATTCCGTAATATTTTTTGTATCTCAAGTCATCGGTTTCTCTCCGTCGGCGGATATTTTCAAGAACATCCTCGGGCGTACTGACTTTTTTCATTTCATTTCTTGAGTTATCAGTTTCTTCCTTGAGCTGCTTGAAAATTCTTTTCGCTCCTTCTCTCTCGTCAACTTCCAAGTAAATTTTCAAAGAATCCGGGATCAGATGCCAGGCTGTTCGGCTCTCAGCAACAAAGTTAGTTTGTTTTTGCGCAAGACTTAATAAATAATTATCCACCTCTTTGTCGACATTTGGGTCCTCTTCTCCCGTTTTGACATACTCTGCGATCGTCATCCCTTTGTTCTTCGCGATATCGCGAAAAATTTGCCCCATATAATATCTGGGGTAACCGAGAGCTTCAGCTACTTTTTTAGCGATAGTGCTTTTTCCTGATCCCTCATCGCCATTAAAAGAGATGATCATAATGAAATAAAATTAATTTCGTAAAATCGGGAGAATTAAATTTCTCTGAAGATATATTGTCTCTCAAGACAGAATAGCTAATCCTTCTTTTCCTTCCCTTTTTTTCTCTTTTGCTTTTTCACTCACCAAAGTCAGCCCCATCCGGTGCTCTTTGGCTTCGATGGAAAGAATTTTCCATTTGTAAGTATTTCCGGATTGGATGATCTCCTCGATATTTTTCCCCGGATGAGCTTCCAGAAGTTCGCTCACGTGAGCGAGGCCGTGGATGTCGTCGTCAAGATATACGAAAGCTCCGAAGTGGTTGATTTTTCGGACTTGTCCGTCAACCGTGTCTCCCGACTTATACTTCTTTTCCACCTGCGACCAGGGATCGGTCAAAAGCGCTTTGATGCTCAAGGAGACTCTTGTGTCGTCGATGCCGATGATCTGGCACTTCACTTTGTCTCCGGTTTTGATAACGTCGCGGGGATTATCAATGAGCTGCCAGGCCAGTTCTGAAATATGCACCAAACCTTCGAGCTTATCTTCCTCGATTGAGGATTCTTTTTTGCTCGGCGGCAGGAATTTTATGAAAGCTCCGAAATCGACAACACCGCTGACTTCCCCTTCGATCACGTCTCCAACTTTGAGTTCAGAGATCGCTTTTCTTTCCCGTCCGCTATAGGCCGCTTTTTCGCTCACGATCAGCTTCTCGCCTTCCCGGTCCGTATCGATAACTCGGACTTGCATTTCAGTTCCGATATAAGAACGCAACTTTTCCAGAATCTTGTTTTTTTCTCCTTCTTCAACCCGGGGGTAATGTTCATTGGAAAGTTGGGAAACGGGAAGAAAGCCGGTGATTCCGTTCACCTCGACAATAAGACCGCCTTTGTTGGCGTCCAGAATTTTAGTATCAAAAGTTTCTTCTTCAACCTGCTTCACTTCGAGGTCTTGCCAGGCCTTCTCGATGGATGCTTCGCGGATGGACAGCTCAATATATCCGTCGTCGTTTTCAAGATCGGTAACCGTGGCCGAAACGCTGTGGCCGGCTTTCAGCCGGTCGGTGGCGCCAAGTCCGTCTTTGATTTCTTTCCCCAGGACGATTCCGGTTCCGAAAACGCCAAGATCGAGATAAATGGCATTTGATCCGATTTCGATTACTTTTCCTTCAATCACATCCCCTTCTTTCGGAAAAACTATTTTGGTCTGATTAAAAAAATCGGCCATGGCAGAAGCGGCCTCGCTTTTTTCCTCTACAATTGTCTTTGTTTCGTCAGTTTCGGCTGAATTTCCCCCTTCCCCCTCCGCGCTTATATTTGAAGTTTCGCTTTTTTCTTTCTTTTCTTCGGAAACTTTGTCGACCTCTTTCGCCAGAGTGTCGTAAATGTTGTCTAGCATTGGATTAATGATTAGGTTAATGATTATATAAAACAAAAAATCCCCCTTTGTTTCTTTGGGAGTATATAATAGAAAGGGTTTTTTGGCAAGGATATGGACGGCCGCGCTTATTGAAATTTTATTCTAAACGTGATATTATTCTATTATCGCCCTGACGGGCGATCACCCGCGAGGGTGATTAATTTTGCTTAATTAACTTGATACAATCATGACTATTCAATGGTACGGGCATTCGTGCTTCAAGATAACGACCAAGCCGGAAG
>JAVHPA010000131.1:0-7080 GCA_036170345.1 Candidatus Moraniibacteriota bacterium | reverse complement strand
GTGAAAAGAAGATAAATTGAAATTCCGACCAGTCCCGAGAATACCATCTGCGAAAATACGCCAAGAAATGTGTCAAGATTGATATACGGCTGGATTACATATTTTGCCAGTTGCGCCGAGAAGCCGGCCGCGAGAGCGGAAATGGATATTCGAAGAGTCGTTGAAATTATTTTTCTGTCATCGAGATTTTTCAATTTTACCCGCAGAACAAGCAAAAGAAGGAACATATTGACGGCGCTCGCGAGCGAATATGCCCAGACAAGGCCCAGGATTCCGAAGAATCGGGATAAGATAAGAGCGGAAATCAGGTTGACCGCTTCGCTGGCCAGTCCCGTGTAAAACGGAATTTTCGTGTTGTGAAGAGCGTAAAAAGAGCGGGCCAGAAGCGGGACGAGGCTTTGGGCGAAGAGGCTCACGGCAAAAATTCCCAAAGACTGGAAAGTGAGAATGGTGTCTTCCCAGTCGAATTTTCCGGCTCCCAAAACAACTCGCACGATTTGAGCCCGCAGAACAAGAATCAAGACGCTGGCCGGAATGATAAAAAAGAGGATCTGGCGGAAGGTCTGGGAAAAGCTGGCGATAAAATTTTCCCGCTCTTCTTTGGCGGCAAAATGGGAAAGAGTCGGGAACACGGCCAGGGCGAAAGGAATGGCAAAAATTCCCAAGGGAAAACTTTGCAGATTGTTGGCAAAATTGAAAATGGCGAGGCTTCCCGCGGCGAGAGTCGAAGCGATGATGGTGACGACCAATAAGTTTACTTGAGTGACAGCCAGCCCCATGGTCCTGGGAATCATCAATTTGAGGACTTTCCGAAGATGATGGTTTTTGAAATCAAGAATAAAATGATAATGGAAGCCGCTTATCCTGACGGCGGGATATTGAATTAGCATATGCAGCATTGCTCCCAAGACCACTCCCCAGGCCAAGCCGATAATCCCAAAGTGAGGCACGAAAAAAACGGCTCCGATAATAATTCCCAGATTATACATTATCGGAGCCAGTGAATAGATCAAAAATCTTTTTAGAGAATTCAAGATGCCGCCGAAAATTCCGCTTATGCCAAGAAAAATAGGACTCAAGAACATTATGCGTGTCAACATAACAACCTGGTCCAGCTTTTCTCCGGAAAAACCGGGAGTGATGATCCTCATGAGCCAGGGAGTGAAAATTACGATGATTCCGCTAATGATAAGGAGCGCCAAAAGAGCCGCGTTAAGCAAGCTATCAGCCAATTTCCAGGCTTCTTTCTCTTCGTTGCGGGCGATGAGACCCGTAAAAACCGGAATAAATGCGGCGCTCAAAGCCCCGAGAATAAGCAGATTATATAAGAGATCGGGCACTCGAAAAGCGGCGTAGTAAACATCCAGCGCGTCCCCCGCTCCAAAATGAGAGGCCAAAATACGGTCGCGCAAAAGCCCCAAAACCCGGCTCAAAATTCCCGCCGCGGAGATTATCAAGGCGGCGGAAGAGATGGACGAAGATGGTCTGAAACTGACAATTTTTTCGCTTAATCTTTTGATCATGGGGTTTTTTCCAGCGTCAAACCAATGAATTTATCCGTATCAAGAGCTGTCTCCATTTTCAGGTCGCCGGAATTATAACTGACGTTATCGGGATAGCGCCAGATCAGCCGATAATTTTGGGGGATCTTGACTTCGGACATAAGTTTGCTTCCCGGGCTTCCGGATTGTTTTTGGTACAAGACCGAAAAAGAATCGGCCGGGTGATGCAGGTCATCAAAGCTAAGCTTGAAGGGCAATCGGTATTTATATTCCAAAACCATTGTCTCGCCGGGGCTGACATAGGTCCAGTTGGCAAAAACGGTTTTGTGGTTTTCCGTATAAATGCGGGTACCGGTTTTTTCATCCACTTCGGTTGAATCCTCTTCGGCTTGCACCTGGGGATCTTTCTTGAACCCGAGCGACTGATAGTCAAGAGGGGGAGAAACAAATTCCCGGGTCTGGCCGCTGGCCTCGAGAAGAGTGGCTCTTTCGGGAACGTAGACCCTCATATAATCGGAGTTCACCCTGTTCCACCAATCCTGTTCTTTGTTACCTCCGTTATGCTTGCGTGTTACGCTTACCGTGTCAATAATACTCCCATCTCCCTGAATTTCACTCGAGTGGTTGATGGTTTCGTCAATAACTCCGTCGGTTTTATAGCCGCTAATATTGGTGTTGATAATAGACAGATAATCCTTGCGGGTGTTCAGCACTTCACCCGACCAGCCCTGCTCGGAAATAAGTTTTTGAATGTTATAATTTTTTGAATACAGCAGCAGATGTTTTTCTTTGAGGGACTTGTTGAGCGCTTCAAGAATCTGAATCATCTGGCCCAGATCTTTTGAGCTGAATATTTTGTCCAGAATTTTGGGAGTAAGATCGGCAATAAATTTTTTGGGTTTATTGAGCTCCTTGTCATAATCAACTTCCACCTCGTATTGGGTCTTTTCGACAAAATTAGATTCGTCGACGGTCGTGTTATATTCCGGCATTTCAATGGGTCCCGTGATACGGAGAAGATCCTGGAGCAGGTTCGGCGTTATCGAGATAATGCCGTCCACCGTCGGACCGCCGGTTTTTTCATAAAACCAGGAAACTTTTTCAGCCGAAGCTGGGAAATCAGGAAACCAGTTGGCATCGTGCATGGTCCAGGCAGCGCTCATCTTTTGAATCGGTTCAGGAGGAATGATCTTGGATTGGAGTTGGCCATCGGGGTTATAAATATCGTCCACAAAAAGGTTTTTGATCCGGCCGCTCACAATATCCAGGATTCCATAGCTTCCGATAAATCCGCCGGTTGCCCGCATTTCCTGATTGTTTTGGAATAAAAACAAAAATTTTCGAGGGCCGTTATAACCCAGGACATCCAAAAAAATCTGCGAGTAATCCAAAAAATTTTTGATGCTTGAGGTGACAAGCGGCAGTTTATTTTTAAGATCAGCGAAAGTAGGCTTGATTTCTTCGGGCAAATCATCAACATTGACCTTACTCAAGTTTTCTTGCGCTTGAGTCAGCTCTTTGTCGGCGTTTCCCACGCCGTCGCGCAGGCTGATAAAAATATCCGTCAAAGACGGCTGGCCTGAATCACTGGCTTTTTCTAGCGGATTCTTGATCTGATCTAAGGATTTTATGGATGTTGCCAGGTATTTTCCGGAAAGAGCTAAGTTTTCTCCGGCCGCCATCAGATAATTTGCGCTGGCCACTTCTGACATTCCGGGAATAAATCGCAGGATCTCGCTGAATTTACCGCCAATTTCGGAAATATCCTGATGGGCGCTGCTTAATAATTCATAAGACTCTTCAAAATTAACGGCGGCTTTGTCCAGCTGTCCGCTGGAAAGATTATTCTTAGCCTCGGCAAATTGTCCCAAGGCTTCCTGACTTTGGGTCACGACGGTTGATTTGGCATCCAATCCCTTCTGCAAAAAGGAAAAGCCGGGAATCAGCAGGGAAAAAATAAGAAGAGCGGATACGAAGTGAAATCCATATTTAAGCTTTCCTCCTGCCAGATAATTTGAAAAAAACAATTTTGAAAAGTTGAATTTAATGTTTTTTCCAAATTCGTCCAAATTCACCCATTCTTTTTTGCGCCGCCCTTTTCTTTTTCCTTTCTTTAAACTTTTGACCAAACTTTCGGCGGACTTTTCCAGGTTAGCTTGAAGAGACTCGGACGACTGAAAAAAATAATCCGTTGATAAATCGTCCGGAATGTCTTCAGAAATTTCTTCTGTCTTTTGATGATCAGCGACTCTCGAAACCGACAACAAATCGTCAGATACCGCTTGGCCAAGCTGGATTATGTTGGGCCGGCGCGCTAATTTTTCTTCCGCCGCTTCAGTTTCGCCGGCAGCAACCTCATCATCCCAAGGCACTTCTTCAATTTTTTGCTCGTAAAATATTTCGGTTGCCCGCCTTATGTCAGAAAATTTCTGGTATTTTTTTGGCTTCTTCACAACTATTTTTTCCGAAATAAGGACGGTTTTTTGGAGTTTTTGTATTTTTTCCAAATCCAAAGAGCCATCCGGCTGGGTCGGCCGCACGTCAAACATTTGTTTTAGGATTTGTTTTCGTTTTGACATATTTTATTCACTCGGTTTCGTAGATTTTCAGTGTTTGCCGAGCCATTTCTTTCCAGTTATATTTTTTTATTTGATTTTTTCCGGCGGAAATCAGTTTTTCTCTCAATTCTTTGTCGATAAGAACTTTTTCTATCGCTTCGGCAATTTCTCCGCTCGCTTTCGGATCGAAGTAATAGGCGGCCTCTCCCAGAATATCAGGAAGGCAGGAACTTTCGGAGCTTATTACCGGCGTGCCCTCGCGCATCGCTTCAAGAGGCGGCAGGCCAAAGCCTTCGTAAAGAGAAGGAAAAACATAGGCTTGGGCTTCTTGATAAATAATCGGCAAATAATTATCGCTCACAAAATCGGCAAAAACAATATTCTTGATTTTTCCGTCCCTGACGAATTTTTTGAGCCGCCGGTAAAAGTAATCTTCTTTTCCGACCAGCACCAATCGCAACAATGGGTGCTTTCGGGTCACCTCTCGAAAAGCCGTGGCCAGTACATCCAGATTCTTATGGGGGTAAGCGTTACCCACATAGAGGATATACGGTTTCATTATACCATATTTTTTGAGAACCTCCTGGCGAGGTAGATCGGACGGAACCACGGGCAAAAAATCAACAGCTTCGTGGGTAACAAAAACTTTATCGGGATTTATCTTAAAGTGCTTCAAAATGTCTTTTCTGGTATGTTCGGATACCGCCAGAATCGCCCTGGCGTTCTTGACGGCGTTTCTTATGACGATCTTGTAGGCGGCCAATTTTAGACGGTAAAATAACGGAGAAAAAGTCGAAGCCCGACGGGTCGGAAAATGAAAAAGAATAAGGTCGTGGATCGTCACTATGAATTTTCCCGAGTAAAAATAAGGAACGTTAAAATGGGGGAAATGAACCAGGTCGAGTTTGAATCTTCTCAATATCCGTGGGAATACTATTTGTTCTCTGATGCTGTACCAGGGAATATCAGCCAGAACTTTGGTGAAATTCTTGCTTAAGGGCTGGTATTCCTCCCAATTTTCTCTTCGAAGAAATATAAAATATTGATTTCCATAAGGGGTGGAAATTTTTTCCAAATTCTCTATCAACTTTTGAGTATATCGCCCTAGTCCCTTTCCAACGGAACCGTAAAACCGGGCGTCAATGCCAATTCGCATTATTTATAAATTAAGGATACTTTTTCTAGACTTATTTTTGAAGGTTGATTGGAAAAGCGCCAATGACTCCTCGGCGCATTTTTCCCAACTAAAAAATTGCGCTCTTTTTAAGCCCTCTTCTCTCAAGTAATTATACAACTTTTCGTCCGATAAAACAGCCTGCATGGCTTTTGTGATTTCATCAGGACGGGAAGGGTCGATCAAAATGGCCGCTTTTCCTGTCACTTCGGGAAGAGAAGAATTATTGGAAGTTATCACCGGAGTTCCGGAAGCCATGGCTTCGAGAGGCGGAAAGCCGAAACCTTCGAAAAACGAAGGGTACACAAAAAGCGAGGCCAGATTATAGAGACATGTCTTATCTTTGCCATCCGCATAGCCAGTTCTCAAAATGTCATTTTTATATTTTGATCTTTCAATATGTTTGCGGACATTCCCGCTGAAAGTTGATATGTGGCCAATAACAACCAGTTTATATTTTAGGAGCGCCGGAAAATTATCGCGCATATTTTCGTACGCTTTTATCAGGGAAAGAACATTTTTTCGCGGCTCGATCGTTCCGAGAGTCAGGATAAACTTATAGGGAAGATTATATTTTTTTTGAACAGCGAGCAGTTTCGGATTGTTTCTGTCTATAATTTTGTATTCCCTACTTAAACCGCTCGGAATCACCGAAATATTTTCCGCGCGCGCGCCATAAATTTTCTGAAGATCGCTTCCAGTCGACTCTGAAACAGAAATTATTTTTCCGGCTCTTCGAGCCAATTTTCGGGAATTGATCAAAAAATGCCAGAGCCTGGTTTTAAGCGGAAATAATTCCGTAAATTTCTCAAAAGAAAGATCGTGAAAAGTGGTGATAAAGCGGCAAGGGCGGCCGATGGCGATAAAGTTGATGTTGGGAGCAAAAAAAATGTCAACTCCCCCGATAAGCCTGTCTAGTTTCGGCCAGCCGAAAAACCAGAGGGATAAGTTAAGAATTTTATTGGGAAAATGAAATATTTTTTGTGTGACATTCGGGTATTTTCCCAACCGGGCCAGGCGATTATTTTTCCCCTTAAATGAATTGGAAAATAACAGGTATTTGTTTTTCTTATCTATTTTGAGAATATTTCCTAAAAGTTCCAGGGTATATTCTCCAACCCCGGATATTTTGTCCTCCTCAAGGCATCTGGCGTCAATTCCAATTCGCATTTTTAGTCCTCCGATATATAATGTTTTACGAAAGCAAAAAACATTCCAAATACCAAACCAACCAGCGCGGCAACAGACAAGTTTATCCGTAAATCCTGTGTATTTTTAGCGGTTATTAAGTTCGAAGGATCCACTTTGAACCAGTTCGGGTCGCGGGCATCAGCGTTGAGAGCCTTTGTTTTTTCGGAAATGACAGACGCTATGGCGCCCGCTATTTTTCCGGCCTCGTCGGGACTAGCAGGTGAAAAGCGAACCTCGATTATTTGCGGCGACATTTTGTCAGCGCTAAAAGTCTTGGCGAGCTGGTGCAAGGATTTGCCGTTGGAATTCAGACCGGCTTTGTCGGATATTTCCTGGACGACGCCAGGCATCTTCAGCCACTCCGAAACAGTATCGGCGAATTTGTCGTCCGCCTGAATTCGATAAAACTGGTCATAGCGGTAATCAGCCGTTGATTGGGTTTCTACTCTTCCCACATTGAGAAGGAGCGAGGTTGAATAGGTTTCTGATTGTTTGATTGACCAGATATAAACCGCTACAACCGCGATAATAACCGCGTAAATCAGGACTGAAATATTGATTTTGAGAATCTGGTAGTATTCTTTGAGTTCCATATTATTAAAATTCCAAATCCAAAATCACAAATTCCAAATAAATCCCAATGCTTTAAATCTAA
>JAVHPA010000130.1:0-7179 GCA_036170345.1 Candidatus Moraniibacteriota bacterium | reverse complement strand
CGGGCTCAATCTAAAAATTGAAGAACTTCACCCTTTCCGGAATTTATTCAAATATGAAGTGCGCGAACTGGCGAGACAGCTCAAACTTCCGGATTCAATTTCCGAGCGTCAGCCTTTCCCGGGACCGGGACTATTCATCAGGATAATAGGGGAACCGCCCAAGAAAGATAAGCTGGATATTGTTCGTTGGGCGGACGCGGAAGTGACGAAAATATTGAAGAAAAATAAAATCTATGATGATGTATCACAGCTTGTGGTGGCGCTGGACTGCCATCGAACTGTTGGGATCAAGGGTGATGGGCGAGTCTACGGATATTCGATTATTGTCCGGGCCATCAAGACTTCCGATTTTATGACAGCGCATGGATATCAGTTTCCGGCGAACGTTCGCAAAGAAATATCCAGTTCTGTTACGAAGCATCCGAAAATTGTCCGCGTGTTCTTTGACGAAACCGACAAACCTCCGGCGACAACGGAGATGGAATAATATGGATTAACAAAATTTTTTAAAAATAAAAAAGGAGGAAAGGTTCATGGAACCTATCAAAGTTGGTCTGGTTGATGTTGGTATTAGATATGGCCTCAGCGAAATTATTGCCGAAGTTGTGGAGCTCTATAATGCCGGCAGTATTAACCATATTTTTTTGTTCGGAAAAAATTATTCGCAGATCAACGCCGTAAGATCGGTTTTAGCTGGCTACGGTATTCCTTCCGAGATGATCATTGCGAATCAACCCAATCTCGCATTATATGTGAGGGATTATAAGGATGGTGTTGGTAGCATAAAGATCATTACAAACTGGTTGAATTATGGTAGGGCCGTGTGGAATTTCTGGAATCTTCCAAAGTGGGTGAGTCTGATAATTTCAATTCATTTTGTGGTTTTTTTAGGATTGCCGGAAAAAAAGACAGGAGGCTGACCTGATTCTAGGTCAGCCCCAATTTATTTGTGGGTGTTCGAGTGTTTTTTTGCGGCCGATGTGCTAAGATTTTATTAAAGTTCAATCGGCCGAAACAAAAATGCTCGCAAAAGCACTAAAAAACCGATATATAAAGGATAATATGATCTTCATGGCCGGGACGCTACTCGGCGGGTTTTTTGGGTATCTTTTCCATTTTTTTGTCGCGCGGCAGCTTTCGATTGCCGAATATGGCGAAATGCAAAGTATTTTTGCCTTTGTCGCGGTGTCCGGCATTTTTGCCTCAGGGTTTTCTTATTTCGTCATAAAATATTCTTCTCTTTTCGCTGCGCAAAATGATTATCTTGCCAATAATCAGTTCATAACTTACATTAACAAAAAAATATTTTATGTCATCGCTGTTCTTTCAATATTTATTCTTGTTCTTAGTCCGTTTATCAAAAATATTCTGCACTTGTCGGATATCTGGGGAATAATAGCGGGGATAGCGGCCGTTATTTTCGGAACCGCCGCTGTTGTCTATGCGGAAACTTTGCGGGCTTGGCAAAAATTTCTTGCTATTACGATTGCCGGTGTATCGGGCGCCGCAGTAAAGCTAATTTTCGGATATAGCTTCGCGGCAATTTTTGGAAAAGCTTCTCCCGTGGTTTTTTCTCTTGCTATCTCGGCATTGCTTGGGTGGCTGATTGTCATCTATTTTTGGAAAAAAATGAGAAGAGAGATACAAATAAAAGAAAAGAAAAAATGGGATGAGTATATATCCAGAAAAAAAATATGGAAAAACGCGATTCAAATATTTTTCTTTTCTATGATGATTGCTTTGGTCATGAATGCTGACGTGCTTCTTGTAAAAAATCTGACCACTTCGGAAATCACCGGATATTACGGCGCCTTAAGTGTTTTGGGAAAAATTATTCTGTGGCTCAATCTTTCTATCGTGAGCGTCGCCCTTCCCAGAGCTTGCGCTGACGGCCACCGCGGGCAGCAGCTCCAGCCCAAAATATTTCTTTTTTCCATCGGGATAATGCTTGCCATCGGAGGAAGTCTGATATTGGCCTTTTATTTTGCCCCTCAAATTATCGTGAGCCTTCTCTTCGGCGGGAAATACTTGCCCGTTTCGGGGAGTCTTTGGCTTTTTGGCCTAATGTCGCTGATTATGTCCCTTTTCAAATTTGAAGCGGATTTGGCCTTTGCGCGGCATGATTTCCGGATAAATTACCTGCTTTTTCTCGCGGTTGTTTTTATGGCGTCGGCTATAGCCAGATTCCACAATACCCTTGGCGAAATTGTAATTTCCGTGAGCGTGTCGCTGCTTATTGGATATCTTTTCGCCGTTTTTCTCAATTTTTCAAACAGGAAAAAGAGGATAATGGATCCGATAGTATAACACTATGATTAAATTCAGTTTTATCATCCCGGTAAAGGAAATCAATGATTTTGTGAGGGAGCTGGTCTCCAGAATTATTTCACTGGCAGAAAATAATTTTGAAATAATAATTTATCCGGACGAAACGACGGATGAAATCTGGGACAAAACCAGACAAATCGCGAGTGGTCCCGTCGGTCCGGCGGCGAAAAGAAATCTTGCCTTGCGCGATGCTCAAGGGGAAATCTTGATATTTATTGACGACGACGCGTATCCCAAGGATGATTTTTTGAGTATTTTGGATAAAAATTTTCAGGACGAAAATATTATTGCCGTCGGCGGTCCAGCTATGACTCCCCGCGAAAGCAAATTCTGGCAAAAAGTTTCCGGAGCGACATTTTTAAGTTCTCTTTCGGGAGGTTTTCCGGAGAGATACCGGCCGTATGGAAAAAAGAAGTTTGTGGCCGATTGGCCGACTGTGAATCTTTCCATCCAAAAAAGAGCTTTTGGGGAACTGGGTGGCTTCGGGGGTGACTATTGGCCGGGGGAAGATACAAAGTTGGGATTCGATCTTTTGACGAAAAAAAATGTCAGAATCCTCTATGATCCGGAACTGATCGTCTATCACCATCGGCGCGAGGGGCTAGTGAAGCACGTGAAGCAGATCAGCGCCTACGGACTTCATCGCGGATTTTTTGCCAAGAAGTTTTCAAAGACCTCGCTTAATTGGAAGTATTTTATGCCAAGTTTCTTCGTGCTGTTTATTATTATTGGCGGCGTGGCAAGTTTTTTTTCGAGTTTGATATTCAAATTATACATCGCCGGGTGGATTTTTTACGCTCTCGCTCTTCTCAAATCGTTTTATGATATATATAAACAGGAAAAGAATTTTTTAATAACACTGGCGGCATCTTATTATATTTTCCTGACTCATATATTTTATGGTATCAGATTTATGCAGGGATTATTATTCGTGAGGGATTTGAAAAGTAAACTGCGATAGTTTTCAAAAACTAAGACTAAGTCTTGGGAGCGTCCCAAGACTTAGTCTTAGAAATAGATGCTATGAAAAAACTAAAAATCGCTATATCATATCCACCGCTCGAATCCAAAAAAGGAACGCCGTTGCTTTCTCAAAACCGGCAGTTTCAGTGGTTTTCCGACCCGACCTATATTTATCCGATGATTCCAGCCTCCGCCGCGACGCTTCTCAAAAAAAACGGCTATGAAGTTTTTTGGGATGATGCCATCGCGGAAGACTTGAGCTATGATGAGTGGAAGCAAAGAATCATCCGCGAAAAACCGGATATCATCGCTATTGAAACAAAGACACCGGTCGTGAAACGTCACTGGAAAATAGTTGACGACCTCAAAAACCTGACCCTCGGCCCCTCTCCTTATCAAGGAGAGGAAAAAAGATGGAATCCGAAATTAATCTTGATGGGTGATCACGCCACTGCTCTTCCGGAAGAATCAATGAAAAATTCAAAAGTTGATTTTGTGATAGCCGGCGGAGATTATGATTTTATTCTTTTGAGTATTGCCAATAAATTGTCGGGCAGAGGAGAATTTGAAGGGGGAGTCTGGTATCGCGACCCCATTGAATCCCGCAAGGCGGGGCTGGCTACGCCAGCATTCAACGGAGTAAAAAATACAGGAGCTTATGATCCATCCAGACACTCTCTCAACGAGCTCACTCAAATTGACCGCGAACTGACAAAATGGAAATTATATGCCTACAAAAACGGAAACTACAAATATCCTCCCGGCTCGTACATCATGAACGCCCGCGACTGCTGGTGGGGGAAATGCGCTTTTTGCTCGTGGACAACGCTTTTCCCGGGCGAAAGCTATCGAAAAAAGTCAGCCGAAAAAGCGCTAAACGAAATAGGTGCGCTGATTAATTTGGGTGTTAAAGAAATTATGGAAGATTCCGGAACACTCCCGGTGGGCCAATGGCTCAAAGAATTTTGCGAGGGGATGATCGCGAGGGGATACAGCGAAAAAGTAAAAATCAGCTGCAATATGCGTCTCAATGCCATCAAGAATCCCGAAATATGGAAATTGATGAAAAAAGCGGGATTCAGAATGGTATTATTCGGTCTTGAATCGGCCAACCAAAAAACGCTAGACAAAATTAATAAAGGACTGAAAATTGAAGAAATCGAACCGGCGCTCAAAATGTGCAAAAAAGCGGGTCTTGAGCCGCATATTACAGTTATGGTCGGCTATCCTTGGGAAACAAAAAAAGAAGCGGAAAACACTTTATCTTTCGTAAAAAAATTATGGAAATATGGCTATATCGATTCACTTCAAGCCACGCTTGCCATTCCGTATCCCGGAACTCCGCTTTATGAATATTGCAAAGGGAATAATCTGCTCCTCACTGGAGATTATGATCGCTTTGACCAGCGCGAACCGATAATGAAAACAGAAATGAGCGCGGAAGAGCTCAAAAAAATGATCGGAAAATTATACCGCTCGTTCATCACGCCAAGATTTTTTTGGAACAAACTGAAAAGCATCCGTAGCTGGAGCGACATTAGATTCATCGCTCGTGCCGCCGCAAAAGTCCTCGGTCATCTCACCGATTTTTCTTAACTATTTTTTGTTTCCTTGAATGTACTTCAGGGCTTCTCCGAGATTTTTATCCCCGGGGTTTATTTCCAGCGCTTTTTTGATATTCTCCTCTGCCAGATCAGACTGCCCTTGGTTGAAATAGATGGCCGCCAGATTCTCATAGGACTGCCAAAGATTCGGATTGATACTCAAAGCCTTTTGATAATTTTCAACCGCCAAGTCAATTTGGCCCATTTGCTGATAGGTATTGCCGAGATTGTGATAGGCGTCGGCGTAATTGGGATTGATCTCGATCGCTTTTTTGAATTCTTCCACTGCCCGATTCATATCTCCCTGCCGGGCATAAACGTCTCCCAAATTGTTGTGAATTTGCTGGCCGGAAGGCGCGACTTGGGCCGTGGCGATCCAGAGAGTATCCTCGCTTTTCCAATCTTTGTTGCGAACTATTGTCCGAACAGATAGAGAAGCCACGATAATGACCAAAGCAAAATATCCAACCATTTTACTATTCTCGTTCAGTTTTATAAAACGATCAAAAAGCATGGCCACGCAAACGATAATTCCTAATGTTCCGAGATAAACATATCTTTCGGCCACAATCCAGGAAATCTTAAATGGAGTGAGGGTGGGAAGTAGGGTAATGACAAAAAAAACAAGCCAGAAAAAAACATTTTTATTTTTCAGGTAACTCCAGATGACTGCGCCCAAGAAAGCGAGTAAAATCAGAAGAAAAATAATATATTGACCTTGGGAAAATGACATTTCGGTCTGGTAAAGAGTGAGTCGCGCCGGCCAGAAAATGAGCTTCAAATAGGAGCCGATTGCCACCGGAAGCTGAACCAACGGATTATACATCCCGCCGCTCGCTTGGTATGTTTGTGACTCGACAGCCGAAACCCGATAGCTGATTTTCGCCACATACAAAATCAAGAGGAATAAACTTATTAAAAAGAAAGGCATTATTCTTTTCCAATTATATCTCAAGCTTCCGAAGGCTAGTTCATAAAGCGCGAAAACCAGAAAAAGCGCCAAAGCTTTTTCCGAAGAAAGAATTGATAGAATGAAAAAAATGATCGAGTAGCGGAAATATTTCGGGTTGCTCTCGGAAAAAAGATAAAACAGAAATGAGAGCAGAAAGAAAAAGGCGTACATTGAATACAGGCCTCCGGAAATCCAAGAAACCGATTCTGTGAGAATTGGATGAACCGCAAAGAGAGAGGCCGCAATGGTTGCGACGCGTTTGTTCATCGACAAAGAGAGGAGGATGTATATTATGACGACGCATCCAAGATGGGAAAGAATGTTGATTATCCGAAAAGTGAACGGATGAAGTCCTCCGATATGAAAGGCAATGAATTGAAAAAAGTTTGCAAGTGAGAAATGCATCGAGCCAGCAAAAATGCTGGAAAATTTTCCAATATTTTCGTTTCTTAAGAAACCGGCTATGTCGTCAGAAACAAATCCGTTCCTGAAGGAATTGGCATAGGAAGCAAGAACCAAGGCGGCGAGAAAAAGCAAAATAAGCCGGTTTTCACGGAAGAAGCCGAAAAAGCTGAAGGTCGTAGCTGCCTGCCCTGAAGCTGAATTCTCTGTTAGGCGTCTTCTCAAAAATTTGTTGTATTTTTCTGGCGACCATTTTTTCTTGAGATAATCCAAAACTTCGTTTTCAGGAAGCTCCAAATCGGCGGCTATTTTTGAGACCAGCAAATGCCGCAGGTTTCTTTTTATGTAGTTTTTCTGGGAATTATCGAGGCCCATGGAGTGGATTTTTTAGGAAGCTTAAGATAGTATTAGGTTGAAGCTAGATATGCTGATATCCATCATTATAACAACAAAAAACGAGGAAAGGAATATCGAAGCGTGTCTCCGGTCTCTTTTGGCGCAAACCTATCCTCGGGAAAATATTGAAATTATTGTGGTTGATAACAGTTCTTCCGATAAAACAAGAGAAATAGCCTCAAAATACACGGAAAAAGTCTACAGTCACGGTCCGGAAAGGTCGGCTCAAAAAAACTTTGGAGTGGAAAGATCGAAGGGGGAATATTTCATTTATTTGGACGCGGATATGATTTTGAGCGAAAATGTCGTCGTGGAATGCGTTGAAAAAGTTTCTAATGATAAAAACATTATCGCTCTCTATATTCCCGAAATCGTGGCGGGAAAAAGTTTTTTTGCAAGGGTCCGAAGATTTGAAAGGGGATTTTATGACGGAACGGTGGTTGATGCTGTTCGTTTCATCCACAACGCTACATTTTTGGCAGCCGGCGGATTCGACCACCAACTCTCTGCCGGCGAAGATTGGGATCTCGATAA
>JAVHPA010000129.1:0-7274 GCA_036170345.1 Candidatus Moraniibacteriota bacterium | reverse complement strand
TTCGAAGTAAAATCTCCAATCGCCGCTCCCTGACGCGATGTAATGAGGCCAATTTTATGCGAAAAATCGGGAATCGGTTTTTTTCGCTCCGGCCGAAATATGCCTTGCGCTTCCAATTTTCTTTTCAGCTCTTCATAGGCCTTTTTGAGCGCCCCTTCTCCGACCAGTTCGATTATTTTCGTCTGAAATGAGAGCCTTCCTCCCGGTTTATATACATTCGGATAACCCCAAAGCATCACCTCCATTCCCTCTTTCAGATTCACTCCGCTGGTTTCATAATCGTTTCGCCAGATGAAACAACTAATCAGACTTTCATCGCTTTTGTCTTTGAGACCGAAAAAGATATAGTTTCCCCGGATATCAACGCTCGAAACTTCGCCCTTTACTCGGGCTTCAAGGCTCGCCAGGCTAATATTCAGAAGATCAAGATATTCGCTAACTTCAAATATCTTCTCCTGCCTATCAAGATTTATTATCGTTTCTTCCTCATCTTCGCCCTTAAGGATAGCGAGTATTTCTTTCCCATATTTAGCCAGCTTTTTTTCTTTAATACCTTTTATTTCGAGCAGTTCTTCAGGACTTTGCGGCTTTTTTGCCGCGATTTCTTCAAGCGCCTGGCTGGATATAACCCGAAAAAGCTCGACATTCTCCCTGCGAGCCGTTTTATTTCGCCACTCTTTTATTTTTTCAAGAAGATTTTTTCGCATAACAAATTATGCTCGCGCCAAGTGTCGGATATATTTTTGCCAGAAACGCAGATTTGATTTTACCATTTTTTGAAAAATTAACACAATCGGATTGAGAAGCAATCATTTCGAATTTATGTTTTTCGAGCAGATTCTTCAGTGTCTTGAAAGTGAAGTACCGTATATGACCAGAGCTGTCCGGTTCATTGGGAGAAAGCTCTATGATCGGGTTTATGCCAAAAATAAGAAAAAAACGCCTTCCGAGAGAAGCAAGATTGGGGGTAGAAATTAATAATTTTCCTCCCAACTTGAGTATTCGCGAAATTTCATCGAGAAAAAAATCTGTGTCATAAATATGCTCGATTATTTCCCCGGCAACAACGATATTAAAAAAATTATCTTCATATGGTAATTTTGTCTTGTCATCAAAAAAATATTGATTTATTTCTATTCCTTTTCCCCTTGCCTCCTCGATTCCCCATTCACTGGCTTCAATTCCAAAGAAATTATTATTCTTGTTTTTCACCAATGACAAAAATGTCCCGTCATAGCAACCGACATCCAGAATATTTTTGTTTTCGGGGTTCAGTTGATTAACAATTTTCAGCATATTTTGTATTCTGGGACTTTTCGCCAAGTTTCCCAGATTTTTTTGGTCGTTATATATTTTTTCGTATATATTTTTTTCCATCGAAATTACAGGTTCTTTATGGCATTATATTCGATTTCGGCAACATGCTCCCAGTTATATTTATCGATAAGTAGCTTCCCTTTTTCATTCGTGAAATTGCCTTTTTCAAGCAATTCAATCACTTTCCGGGCTACCGTTTTGTAATCTCCTTTCGGTGAAATATCAACCTCCCCGTCTTGATAGATTTGGGAAAATTGAGGAAGGTTATATGCAAAAGCCGGGATTCCCGAACATATCGCCTCGAGAAGCGCCATCCCAAAGCTTTCGCTTCTGCTCACACTTAAAAACCAAAAGCACTTGGCGCATTTCATTATGTTGAATTTTTCGAGGCCGGTTCGAAATCCCAAAAATTGCACATTCCTTTCCAGGCCCATTTCTTTTATCTTCTTTCTGAATTGATTTTTTGTAGTTTCGTCTCCTTCGCCCATAACCGCCAGTTGAAAACCGAAATATTTTTTCCGGACAATATCCAATACTTCGAGCATATCATAAATTCCCTTCGTCTCGTTTATCCTCCCGACAAAAAGAGCGTCGATTTTGATCTTTTCATCAACTTCGGCTTTTTTAATGAGATCATTTTCGATTCCGTTTGTTGAAAGAACGATTTTGTTTTCGCTGAAGCCTTTTTTAAGCATAAAATCCCGCAAACCATCCGAAATTACGAATATTTTATCCGCCTTCTTCAATAAGAACAGGCTTATTTCAAAAAAGAGCCAGGCCAAAAATCTTGTGATTTTGTTTCCCGGGTCGGAAAACGGAACTATGTTGTCAAAAACCACTACCCATTTCATATTTCTATGGAGAAGTTTGTAGAAATACGGAAAAATTGTGAGATCCAGAACTGCCGCCGGTGAATAGATAACATCATAATGGCCTTTCAATATTCTCCTGACATAAAATAATCCTCTTGCGTTCATTTTCAGGGCGTAAAGCATAAACTTCATTTTCGTCCATTTTATATCGGGATATAACTTAAACTCCGGAATTGTTTCATTAAAAAAATAAACATCCTTGCCGGCCAGCTCGATTTTTTTTATAAATGATCCGGAAAACAAATCCAGCTCGCACCCCAGTTGATTCAGCGCCCTAAATTTTAAAAGTCTTGGAATATCAACTCCGTTTCTTGAAAGGGTGACGAAATTTATTAGTACTCGCTTCATAATAATTACTTTATAACTATCAATTCTATATCCACAGTTTGAATCACCTGACCGAAAATAAAACTCAAGGATAATTTTAAAAAATCAAACAAAAACACTCTCCCCAGTCTTGTCGGAATTAACTTTAGTTTTTTGAGCTCGAATTCTTCTTTAATGAAATAATTGCCCCTTGTGTTTTTTTTGTAAAACGGCTCAAAAGACAGATGAGAAAAATAGTGCTTATGAGTGACGTCATTATAAGCGCCGTAACAGTTATAATATGGCACAATTATTCTTATAAGGCCGCCGAGTTTTGAAATACGGTGAAGCTCTTTCATGACGGCAGGGATATCATTCAGATGTTCGAGAATATTATCCGCGTAAATCTCGTCAAATTCGCCATTGGAAAAAGGATAAGGAAACACGTTGAAATCAAAAGTTTTGTTCACTCCTTCGAATTGATTAATGTCCACATTAGTATAGCCCTTTTTGATGTTTTTTCCGCAGCCAAAGTTGAGTTTGGTCATAAATTTTTCTGAAACATATTTATTAGTTCGGAATATATTTTTTCGGGGCTGAATTTCTTTTCGATATTTTGGACAATCACGTTCCTGTCGAAGCTAATTTTTCCTTCAATAATATCTTTTATTTTTTCAAAAAAATCTTCTTTTGAATTAACTAAAAAACCAGTTTTACTATCACCAATGATATCACTCGGTCCGGGAATATCAAAGGCGATGACCGGTAAGCCCGTTCCCTGGGCTTCAAGGATGCTGTATGGCAGAGTTTCCCATTTCGACGGCGCGATCATTAAATCCTGCTGACTTAGGATATGCGGCATGTATTTGTTTTCGATATGGCCGAAATATCGGATAAAAGGATACTTTTCAGCCAGATCTTTTATCTCATTTTCATATTCCTTGTCTCCGCTTCCGAAAATGTTAAAGTTAACTTTACTTTTCAGATTCTCATCCCCGCTGATTTTTTGAATTATACTAATGAGCGCATCAATTCCCTTTTGTTCTCCAAATCTACCGACAAAAATAATATTCTTTTTGTCCGTGTTGAATTCTATATTGCATTTATTTTTTTGCGTCGAATCAGCAACTTTGCGGGTCGAAAATGGATAGTAAACGAGCCTGCTTTTTATCCTAAATTTGTCCTCAATAATCTTCTTCGTAAACTCATTGGAAACGTGAACGCAGCGCGCGCCCCTGAGAAGCCATTTATAGAAAAAACTCAAATAGAGAAAATTGTGAAGCTTGGAAATAAAAGAATTCGTTTTGGGATAGATAATCGGAGTATGCACTCCGACAATAACCGGCGGAAGCTTTTTATAGCCTATGCGCTTTAGGAGAATCAATTCAACCAGTTCGTTCTTGGAATAAATAATGTCGTAATCCCGGAGGATTTTTCCTAAATTTTTGTATGATGCCTTTATCCATCGGGCTTTTCCCAATTGATGCGATATTCCTTCTTCGCTTTCTCTTCCGGAGATGTTTATTTTCCCAAAAAAATTTCCGTGCGTGAAAATATGAATGAGCCTGGCGAACTTCTGAAAAAAATTTTTATCCATAGTGATAATGTCTGCCTGAATTCCTTTTTCATTCAGATTCTCTGCTATTTCGATGAAATATTTTTCAGCTCCGCCCCCTTGGGTGAGAAGCGGCAGCATAAACAAGCCGATCCTAAATTCTTTGCTTTCCATAAATAAATCCTTTTAGGGAATAAAAAAAACTGACAAACAATAAATAAATATTTGCAGCCGGTAAAATTATAATCCTTGGATTATTATATTCTTCTATAAAAACGAGCCTTGTGTACCAGAAAGAATAAACAATAATCAGCGCCAGAGAAAAATAGAATACAACGGGTATGAATAGAAGCACTAGCATTATTTCTCTGAAAAAAGTTTTGGCCAGTGCTTTGATTCCCCAGATTTTACCGCGAGCAAACAGCGCGCCTTGAGCTTCAGAATATTGTGCTTGTTTATAAATAACATCATTCCAACTGAAGCATGGATCAATCTTGTGAAGATGCACAATTTTGGCCTTTGTGCCAACCACTTTTCCTATTTCTTTTAGCTTAGGCACTATATCTCCATCCTCTCCAGCTGTTCTGAAATGGATTTCATCAAAGAGCCCAACCTTTTCCAAGGCGTTTCTGCGAAAACAATCAAACTTTCCGTCAATCCCCGAAAAGTTTTTGCCGGCGAGCCTTGCGAAAAAGCATTTCTGCCAGAAATTGTATTTTTTCCAGATGTCCAGTGGATGAGAAGCGATATGGCTTGCGGCTACTACTTGATCATCGCTGAAGGGAGCGACCAATTTTTCCAAGGAATCCTCCTTGATAATGATATCCTGATGGAGCGTGACTACCAGGTCGCCTTTTGCCGCTTTGATTCCTTTATTGTAAGCAGCCGCGAGACCCGTCTGTTTCTCATTTCTAATCAGCGTATATTCTTGTTTTTCATCCAGATATTCTTTGATCGCTTGGACTGATCTGTCGCTTGAAGCGTCATCAATAATAATAAGTTCCTGAAATTTATTTGAATCCTCAAGTAGGCTTTCCAGAGTTTTTTTCAGGGTGGATTCTCCATTATGCACCGGCATGACTATAGAAATAGTCGGCTTACTTTTCATTTTATTCTTTTTACACAAAATACTTCAAAGGCGTTTTTGGGAAATCTATATGTCAGCAGCTGGCTCAAGGTTGCTATAATAAACCAGAAAAATCTTGGCTTGAGACGAATAGAAGCCATAAAATCATCTCCTGCTCCCTCGAGCGGCGCTTCCTGGCGCAACCATTTGATCCCCGCCAATCCCCGGCAGCGAAAACCGAGTTTTTTCATAGTTTCGACGCTCCAGCCCGATAAATGCCTTTGAAACGGATTGTTGTCCAACGCTTTTTGCGGCAAAAATCCGTTGGGCGTGGAAACAATCACCTTCTTCTTCGCCCATTTCTCGGACTTTTTAAGCATAGCATAACCGCTTTCTTCGGAAAGATGCTCCAAAACTTCAATTAGAATCACTGCATCGAAGCTTTTCTCTGGAAAATCTACTTCCTCGACTCTTTTTTCGATGTATTCCGTGTGAATTTTTCTTTTTTTCGATTCTTCAAAATACTGCTTGAAAGTTTCCACTCCGATGCTGTATTTAATGTTTTTGCAGTACTGCAGAGACGAAGATGGACCACATCCAAGATCCAAAACACTTTCACAATCTTTCAGTTCCTTTTTTAGGCAATAAACCGTTGTGTGAAAGATGCTCGAAAAAAATCGGGAATGATAAATTTTGTCTATGATATTTTTCACAATTTATATTGAAACTTAATATGCCTCAATTTTTTTGAATTGATATTATTTTTATACCAATCGACTAGAGGAATGAGAATAAATGGCGGAATAATTATGCATCCTATACTAAAAAACCAGGATGTCGGGCTGAAAATATTTTCAGGTCGGTATTTGAGAAGCATCCAAATTTCCCGCAAAAGATATTTATATCTTGCATAATTCCTGATTTGGACCAAACCGACATAATTTTTGGCGACATAATTTTTGATTGCGTATTTTCGGAAATTTTCGAACTCTTTTTCATAAAAAACATTGTTGAAAAAATCAACCCAGCTTTCAATCGGAGACTTGTCATATATCGAAGACACACTCCGGCACTGGCTGCTTCTGATCCGGACGGCCACATTATAATCTTTGAGAAAAACTACTGGGTGCTTTTTGAGAATAGCAATGAAGGGATAAACATGGCAAGGAAAAATATCTTTATGAAAGGGCGTGTCCAGATATTTTCTTCTCATGGCGAGGCCTGAAAGCTGGCCGGCTACATCGACAGTCAGAATAATTCTCTCAAAATCATCATCTATTGTGATGATTTCATTTTTTTCCGGATTGAGTTGTTTTGTGGCCCGCACAGGCTTAGTGATCTTTTCATCGAACCAGAAATACGGCCGCGCAACCGCGCCGATATCATCCGAAATTTTGAAGGCTTTATAAGTATTAAAAAACGCGTCTTCGCTCAATATATCGTCCTGTCCCATGAGATAGATTATGTCCCCCGCTCCTTTTTTGCTAAGGCTTTCCAAATTTCCGGAATAGCCGAGATTTTTTTCGTTTTTGAATATTTTTATTCTTGATTCATCGAAAGCCTTGATAACCTCGATAGTTTTATCTTTGGAAGCATCGTCCTGAATAATTATTTCAAAATCTTGAAAGCTTTGCGACAAAATACTGCGTAAAGTGTCGCCGATCACCTCGGCGCCGTTGTAGGTCGGAATAAGGATGCTGAAAAATAAATCTCTCATGTTCGCCGCGTTAAGTATTTTACCCCCACCAAAAATCTCAAGAAAAACATGCCAAGAGCCAGAAGCGGATGCCGGACAAGATTTTTCCATTTTCTTTTTTCAACGAATACCCCGAAATATCTGTAGCGAAATCCGAATTGTTTTTTGATGTCCGGATCGTTCTTTCCCCACTTTTTGATATAAATATCAACATTTTTTGAATAATATTCTTTTTTCGCAAGATATTTTGTGAGATTAAATTCTTCTTCGTTATGATAGAGGACCACCTGAATT
The DNA here is from genome assembly GCA_036170345.1 of Candidatus Moraniibacteriota bacterium. Classification (GTDB taxonomy): domain Bacteria; phylum Patescibacteriota; class Minisyncoccia; order Moranbacterales; family UBA11712; genus Fen-1326. Next base: position 168 of record JAVHPA010000129.1, on the reverse strand, counting down.
ATTCCCACTTTCCCCGATTTTTTTATTCTTTTATCGAGATCCCAATCTTCGCCGGCATAAAGTTTTTCGTCGAATCCGCCCGCTTCCAAAAATTTATCTTTTTGGATGAAACGCACAGCATCAACCACCGTTCCGTCATAAAATCCCCTTTCAAATCTTCGGACCCTT
>JAVHPA010000128.1:4175-7282 GCA_036170345.1 Candidatus Moraniibacteriota bacterium | reverse complement strand
GCCGCGCTCGCTATCGCTCAAAAAGCCGGCGCTCAAGGGATCACATTGCCCAACGTCGGGCTTCCGTCAGCTAGTTTGTCAGCGGTGATTTCGGGAGTGGCCAGATGGCTCTTGGGAATTTTCGGCTTTCTCGCGATTATCAGTTTTATCATCAGCGGGACGATGTATTTTCTGGCGGTGGGAGACGAGTCTGAAATGAAAAAAGCCAAGCATCAGATGTATTGGTCTATAATGGGAGTGATAGTGGGAATAATGGGACTGGTGATAATAATGGCGGTTGACCAAATGCTTCGCGGAAGCGGGCTGGGCTGAAATATTTGATGAAAATTTTTGATTTTTTGCGGCGCTCTTTTTGGGGCGTTGCAATTTTTTTCGGAGAATGCTAAAAGTTATTATGTATTCGGTTTGAAACTTGCCGGGGTGGTGGAACCCGCCGGAGGCGGGCAAGCTGGCAGATTTAGTCGCCTCTGGCGACCACGCATAGTTTTAAAACTTTTATGGTTATCCTTTACGTCATTAAAAGTATCGGTAAAAAGTTTCGGTACGTTGGTATTACGAATAATCTAATAAGAAGGTTGGAGCAACATAACAACGGATATAATAAGCAAACTAAATATTATAAGCCCTTTGAATTGATAATTACTGAAGAATTTATAGATTATAAAGGCGCGAGAAAAAGAGAAATTTTTCTCAAAAGTGGGGTAGGCAGAAAATTCTTAGACCAAATAAAAAATTAATGGGCGAGTGGTGAAATTGGCAGACACGCCAGCCTTAGGAGCTGGTGGGGCAACCCATGGAGGTTCGAGTCCTCTCTCGCCCACGAAATTTTAAGTGGAGGTTTTTACCCAGCTCCTCGCGAGGGGCTGGGCGAGTCCCTCTCTGCCCAATGGAATGTTTAATGTTGGAATTTCGCCTAACATTGAATGTTGGTATACTATGGAAATTATGCACAAAGATAATAAAAAAGATTTATATCTCATCGCGTTTACAGGAACCTATATGGCGCTTTCTGCTTTTTCATTCTGGCTTTTATGGAAAGATACTTTTGTGGAAACTGTCTTGCTTTTTTCTTTTGCCGCAGCGGAACTAGCGATGGTAAAAAGCCGCAAACTGGTTGCCATATTCATTTTGTGCTCTCTTGGCGGATTTTTTATTGAGGCTACAGCCATTTATCTGGGAGCTTGGAAGTATGCAGCAACTTCTTTTTTTCAGATTCCACTATGGATTATGCCAGCTTGGGGCAACGTGGGAATCTTTGTGGTTACGTTTTACAAATTGTTTGGAAAGATAAAATGGCTGGAAAAATAAAATAAAAGATTAATTAAATTTATCCCAAAAAATCTTCTCCCAACTAAAATAGGCTACTTGATCGGAAGTTCTTACTTCATGATCATTTGGCTTTGGATTTTTCTTAAGTTGCGCGCTTACCGGCGGGATATTCTTTGGATGAGCCTGGGAGCTTCTTGGATCGGCTTGTGTGCAACTTATCTTTGGTGGATTAAGGATTGGTGGCATCCCATTACCATTACTGGAACCAGAATTGGAATCGAAGATTTATTTATGTCTATTTCTCATTTGGGCATCGGTGTTTTTGGGTATATGTTGATTTTTCGCAAGAAAACAGACGGGATGTTTAGTTGGAGACCTATATTTATTTTCCATTTTTTAAAACGTTTTTCTCTTTGGTTTATATTGTCGTTTGGAACGACTTTTGTTTGTTTCTATTTCCTTTCCATTCGGTCTTTTGAAAGTACTCTTGCCGGCATGGTCGTGGCTGGAGCCTATCTCCTGATAAAAAGGCCGGATCTTTTGAAGCCTATGGTTCTAAATGGAATCCTTTTCCTGGTGGCGGCGCTTCCCATTTATTTGATATTGGAAAAAATATATCCTCTGGAATCGGCGAATCTGATTTACTATATGGACAAGTTGACCGGGCTGACACTTCTTAGGATTCCAATTGAAGATTTGGCATGGTATTGGTTCTTGGGATTTTTTTTGGGTGGCGCTTATCCCTATCTTACGAAATCAAAGTATATTGATAACAAAATAAACTCAAGCGAAGTAGCAACAAGCGCTTAGTTATACTTTTATGCATCCTAAAATAATTTTCCAAAACAAGGATTTCATTGTCGTCGACAAGCCAGCCGGACTTTTTGTGCATGAAGGCATCGGAGCAAGAGACCCGCCCGCTTCGAGTCGCGAAGCGAGTCGGGCGGGAAAAACTTTGGTCGATTTTTTGATCGAACGATTTCCGGAAATCAAAAATGTCGGCGACGAGCCGGAAATCCGTCCAGGAATCGTACACCGCCTGGACAAAGGAACTTCGGGAGTTATCGTTATTGCCAAAAATCAAAAATCTTTCGAATATCTCAAAAACCTCTTCAAAAAACGGGAAATTGAAAAAAAATATCTGGCGCTGGTTTTTGGAAAGCTGAAAGAAAAGCAGGGAAAAATCGAGGGAGAAATGGGAAGATCGAAAAGAGACTTTCGAAAGCAAGCACTGGTTCGCGGGAAAATAAATGTTCGAAAAGGGAGATATTCTCTCTCCTTTTACAAAGTTCTGAAGGAATCAGGTGATTGTTCTCTGCTGGAAGTTTCCCCCAAAACCGGCCGGACACATCAAATTCGGGTGCATCTTCATTCGATCGGCCACCCGATTGTCGGAGACAAAAAGTATACCTTCAAAGAATATAAAAACATCGAGGCTCCCAGAATGTTTTTGCACGCTGAATCGATTTCATTTTCAGGTCCGGATGGCCAGAAATATTTTTTCAAAAGCGATTTACCTCAAGAATTCAAGACTTATCCAAAGCAATAGATTCAAAAAATATCCTGCCTAGGCAGGATATTTTTTAGTGAGCGGGTAACGGGAATCGAACCCGTATATCGACTTTGGAAGAGTCGCATAATAACCATTATACTATACCCGCCTGCGGCATTTCCTTATGACATTAACATAGACTTTCAATAATTATACTCTCATTTATTTTGAGAAGTAATTACTAAATATATCGGAAAGAAATGCGGCAGGCCCGCCTACTTTAATATCAAGGGAAAATATCGCAGGCACGCTTGCCATAGTTTCCCTCGAGAATTAGAGTAATTAC
>JAVHPA010000128.1:0-4075 GCA_036170345.1 Candidatus Moraniibacteriota bacterium | reverse complement strand
GAATTTATAGTTATAAGCAAACCAATTCAAAGGAAAATATCGCAGGCACGCTTGCCATAGTTTCCCTCGAGAATTAGAGTAATTACTCTTCAAGAACTGTAATGCTTGAATTTATAGTTATAAGCAAACCAATTCAAAGGAAAATATCGCAGGCACGCTTGCTAATCTTTTTCTATTTTTTAAAATAATTCTTCAAAATCTCTTTTAAAAATTTTCTTCCCCAACTGCTCTTCAGATACCTTTCTCGGTTTATTGCATCTTCTTTATTGAGCAATATTTCGCAATAAACTAACTTCCACGGCCGATAATTTTTAGTTGATTTAACCAATCCGTCATTATGCTCTTTGTGTCTCTTTCTAATATCTTTGGTAAAGCCCTTATATAAATCAAAGTTTTTTTGGCTTTCTATTACATAAATACAATACATTGTTTTTAGTTTTGTCTAGATTACTTTTCGGACTGCTAGCCCGCCTGCTTTGAAATGCTTCAAGCCATGATATTATACTTTAATTATTCTCCAATTAATATCAAGCTGGGATTACTTCGATTAAGATCAAAGCATTTCGGGCAGGGAATCGACCCGCATCAATTTTATTTTTCGGGGCACCCGGATTCGAACCGGGATTACATGCTCCCAAAGCAAGCGTGCTGCCGTTGCACTATGCCCCGACGGATGGTACAAGCTTATTTTACCGGTATATTTATCCCGCACTTGCTCACATAGTGCGGGGCGACAGCCCGGTAATATAAATTTTAAAATATTATCCAAGACTACCAAATACCCCTTGCATCACAAAAGCAAAGGGCATTCAGCATATCGAAAAATATTTTTTAATATTCTTTTCTCTAAAACTATACTGCCACAGCTCCTTCTGCTTCCGGCTCGGCGATTTTTTTCACCTGACTTCTTACCGCTTCTTTCAAGCGTTTTCCGGCCGTGAATTTGGGAGTGTTAACCGCTCCGATAGTGATCCTTTCTTTGGTTTGAGGGTTGATTCCTTCCCGAGACGCCCGATGCGTAACCTTAAACGTCCCAAAACCAGCGATGGTCACCTTTCGATCCTGGTGAAGCGCGTCCATAATGACATCTACTATCGTGTCTACGATCAGCTCAACTTCCTTTTTGGTTTGGCCGTTTTTTTCGGCGACCATTTCCACTAAAGCCTCTTTGTTTATGTCTGTTGCCATATTTCACCCCGCTTTCTAGATTTATATTTTTACCTTATTTAAAGCCTAAAAGTATTGTAGTATTTTTTTGAATTTTAGACAATATACCCCACTGCTTTGTTTTACGTTGGCAATTATCTGGCTATTTCAACCGCTCTTGTTTCACGAAGAACATTAACCTTGATTTCGCCTGGATATTTGAGTTCTTGCTCTATCTTATCCGCAATGGTTCTGGCCAGTTTTAGCGCGCCAAGATCGTCGATTTGGTCGGGTTTCACGAAAACACGAATTTCTCGTCCGGCCTGGATGGCGTAAGACTTTTCCACTTCCGGGAAGGAAGTCGCCACATTTTCCAGATCCGTCAGCCGCTTGATATAGTCTTCCAGCGTGTCTTTTCGCGCTCCCGGACGGGAAGCCGACAAGGCATCGGCCGCCGCGACAATCATAGATTCGTTGCTCTCGAAAGGATAGTCCTCGTGATGGGACTTCATAGCGTCAATTACCGCTTTTTCTATCCCGAATTTTTGGAGAATGCTTACTCCGATTTCAATATGCGTCCCCTGGACTTCATGATCAATCGCTTTTCCGATATCATGCAGGAGTCCGGCTTTTTTGGCCAAACTCACATTTGCTCCCAGTTCAGCCGCGAGAGCTCCGGAAAGATGAGCCACTTCCAGAGAATGCAGAAGAACATTTTGTCCGTAGCTGGTTCGAAAACGCAACCTGCCGAGCAGCTGGATCAATTTCGGATCAAGTCCGGCTATTCCCACGTCATAAGCCGCCGCTTCGCCGGCTTCCTTGATCTTATTGTTCACTTCGGTTTTGGCAAAATTAACGGCTTCTTCAATGCGAGTCGGATGAATACGTCCGTCCTCAATGAGCCTCTGAAGAGCCAATCTCGCGATTTCACGACGAACCGGATTAAAGCCGGAAATCACAATGGCTTCCGGAGTATCATCGACAATGACTTCTATTCCCGTGAGCCTTTCGAGAGTTTTTATATTTCTTCCTTCGCGGCCGATGATTCGGCCTTTCAGTTCGTCCGAAGGAATGGCCACCGTGGAAGTGGTGGTTTCCGCCGCGTGGCTTCCCGCGTAACGCTGAAGAGCGATCGTCATGATATTTCGCGCCTTCTTTTCAAGCTCCTCTCTCCCCTCCTGTTCCATTTTTTTCATTTGCCTCGCGACCAGATCCTTGTTCTGCTCTTCGGCCAATTGTAATAGAATTTTTTTAGCTTCTTCCTTTGAAAGGCTCGCGATTTTCTCAAGCCTTTTTAATTGTTCCTGTCTGGCGCTTTCCGTTTCCTTTTTGATCCTCCTGATTTCCTCGGCTTTTTGGATAAGGAGATCTTTTCCGCGCTCCATCTCATCCAATTTCTTGTCCAGAGTCACCTCTCTTGCCTCAAGCCTTTTTTCGAGCCTGAAAATCTGATCCTGACGCGCCTTTTCTTCTTTTTTTGTTTCTTCAAGAATTTCAACCGCTTTATTTTTTGACGTCAGCAAAACCGCCTGGGCTTCCGCTTCAGCGTCTTTGAGCATCTTATTCATTTTTCCCTCCGCTGTTCCTAATTGTTTCTTAGCAATCGACTGGCGGGCGAGATACCCCAGCGTCGAGCCGGCTGCCAAGCTTAAAACTCCAATAACAAGAAGACCGAAACTTAGTTCCATAATTTTGAGAGCTATTCAGTTGATAACATCTGTCCAGCATTTGAATTAACCTATAGTTTTTTAATTCGCTTTTACTTCGACAATAATTTTAGCCATTTTATGTTATCAAGTGATGCCGTAAATTAACAATCACCAACGATTATATTAAAACATCCATCTTTTTTTGTCAAAACCGGATTAGGTATGCTAAAATTTATTGGTATGATAAAACCAACTTTCTTAATAGTTCTTGACGGATGGGGCATCAATCCGGCCTTTGAGGGAAATGCCATTGCTCAAGCGAATACTCCGACCATAAACAACCTGCAGCGCTATTATCCCCAGGTTCTCCTGCAAGCTTCCGGGATTTCTGTGGGCCTTCCCTGGGGGGAAGTGGGAAACTCGGAAGTCGGGCATCTCACTTTGGGAGCCGGGCGGGTGATTTATCAAAGTTTGCCGCGCATTACCCTATCCATTCAAAATGGAGACTTTTTTAAGAATGAAGCTTTCAGCGCCGCGATTGAAAATGTTCGAAAGAACAATAGCGCCCTTCATATAATGGGTTTGGCTTCAAATGGCAGCGTTCATAGCTCGCTCAGCCATCTTTATGCCCTCTTGGAGCTGGCGAAAAACAATAAGGTAGAAAAAATATTTCTTCATCTTTTCCTGGACGGCCGGGCCGCTCCTCCTCAATCCGGAATCAAGATAGTCGAGGACATAGAAATGCGCCTAAAAGATTACGCGAATGGCCGGATTGCCTCTCTTTGCGGGAGATATTTCGCCATGGATCGAAATGATAATTGGGACCGCGTCGAAAAAGCCTATAATCTGCTCTCGCAAGGCGCGGGAAACAGGGAGAAAAATGCCGAGGAGGCGATCCAAAAATCATATCAAGCCAATATAACGGATGAGTTTTTCGAGCCGACAATGATCGAAGATGATAAAGGAGAAATAAACTTCGTCAAGGAAAAGGATTCTCTCATTTTCTTCAATTTTCGGGAAGACCGGGCCCGCCAGATGACTAAAGCCTTTGTTCTTCCGACCTTTACCAAATTCAAGCGTCAAAAATATCTGCCGGATTTGGAATTTATATGTATGATTCAATATGAAGATAATCTTCCCGTAAAAATAGCTTTCCCTCCGGAAAAAGCGGAACATTGCCTTGGCGAAATCATCAGTCGGCAGGGCTTGCACCAGCTCCGAATCGCCAATTTTTCCGCATTCGCCGTCGTTGCCACACAAGCACCCTGCACCAAAAACAA
>JAVHPA010000127.1:0-7288 GCA_036170345.1 Candidatus Moraniibacteriota bacterium | reverse complement strand
GCCAATCGACAAATTTAGTCCCCCTTGTCAGTCGTTCGAGCGCCAAGAAAGCGCTACGGTCTTGACCCGGCCAGGGCCTTTAACCGTGATTCGGGATTCATTGGCGGATTTCTCCGCCTATGGGCAGTTGCCTACCATGGAGTTGCTCTGCCAGCTGAGCTACAACGGCTTGTTGCTTACCTGTTCTTCAATTAAATAAACTAACTTATTCCTCAATTTCGTATTCCCGTAATAAACAGTCATAACGCCGTGTTCACTTTTCTTTCTATATGTACCGATAGATCCGGATATTGAGATAAATGGCTTATAAATCTGTTTTTCTTTGATATTCAGTTCCTTGATCCAATATCTCTTTGCGTCATCAATTTTTATATCAGTAAAAATATGCAAATGAAATCTCAAATCTTCTTTTTTTATTCCAAAAAATCTTATAAGAAAAGCGATAAATATTTTCAATAACTTCGCATCCGAATTCCCCAGCCTCACTGTGTTTTTGCTTGCCTTAGTTCCTTCGCCCCAATAAAGTCCTATGCCAAGACCGAATAATTGCGCGTCAGCAACATTCTTTGGAAGCTTAAATTTGAAAGGATCACCATTGGGATTATTTTTAACATACATCGCCTCACTCATCGACCTCTTCGGAATTTTATTTTTTTTCAACCAATAATTTATTTTATTTTCAGAACAATCAAAAATTTTGGCAATATTCGCTGCTGACTTTTTTTCTTTTGTATATAATTTTTTAAGCGTTTTACAGTCTATTTTATCCATCATCGATAGTTTATAATTTTATTATAAACTATCCATAAACTTAGTCAACCTATTTCTCTATAAGGAGGTAGTCAACCATACATTACTCCATCAGCTATATGTGCAAAAATCTTGGAAATGACAAAGCAAAACGAATGGAAAAAAGCGCAGTCCGCAACGTCGCTTCGATTTGAATAATACTATCAAAAATCGGCCAAAAAAACAACCCGCCGGTGAGGCGGGCTGTTTTGATCTCCCGCCAAGGTTCGACCTTAGTGAAATTCTACTCCTTCGCTAAGGTTGAACCTTAACGAAGCTCTATTTATGAAGCCCGGCTATTGCAGATACTCCTCAATATTCGCTTGATGCTCTTCGTAAGTCTTCGAACAATGGATCTGCCAATTGTTGTCGTGCAAATAATATAAGCAATCTGTTTCCGTGGGATGCAAAACGGCTTCAATCGCCTCAAGTCCCGGGCTGTCAATGGGATGCGGGGGTAGCCCTTTGTTTTCGTAGGTATTGTAAGGCGAATCGATATTTTTTATATCATCAGCCGTAACAGGCGCCCACCAACCAGTTTCGGTTTTTCCCCGTGCATACTGAACAGTAGCATCAATTTCCAAATTCATCCCTTGGTTAAGCCGATTCCACATTATTCCCGCAATAAGAGGCATATCATCTTTTCCTCCAGCTTCCCGTTGGATAATCGAAGCCAGCTTGAGTCCGGTAGTCCAAACGATATTCTGCTGGGCAAACTGACTGATATAGGGAGCGAATTTTTCATCAAAGTGTCTTGTCATCCGATTGGCCATATCCAATCCGCTCTCATTAACTGGAATAAGGTATGTGTCCGGGAAATACGTTCCTTCGATATAATCTATCTTCATTTTCGTATAGGTTGTGTTCCATTTGTTGAGCTCATCATCGCTCCAGTTGAATGTTTTTGCCAAAAGTTCCCCGACTTGTTCCTTTCTCCAGCCTTCAGGGACGACAACCCACTTCATATCAGAAGAGGCAGTGAGTTTTCCTGCGATCTGCCACGCGCTCATATTTTTTGAAACATTATAACCGCCAGGCGCTATTTGTTTATGTTTGAAAAATAGAACTATTTTAAAAGCTCCTTTATTTCTTATCAACCCTTGAGTTTTCAGCTTATCCAATGTTTGCGCTTCGGTTTGCTTTTGATTAACAATAAAAACCTTTTTCTCTTCTTGAGATTGGGACGCAGCAAAAAATAGACGGTTCACTGCGAAAAGACCCATTACAAAAAGTAAAACAACCGCTATTATAACTCCGAATTTCATATTTCTCTTCATAGTTATTAGTATTTACCCTAATATTGAATGTTAAGGCGGATTATTTTCTTTCTTTATATTAGACCTTTTGAGTTTATTCATCAAAAAAAACAACCCCGCTGCTCGCGAAGGGCGGGGCTGTTTTTCTTGAATTCCTTAAGTTTAACTTTAGGAAAGGTTAAGTCTGCAGACACCAGGTGGCAATCTAGTAGATATTGTTCACTCCGGTAATGTCGCCTTTTGTTAGTGTGTCTTTTTTCACTTCTCCGGGCGAGCCGTAGCCGAACATCGTGTTGTTTGCGTAAGCCGAAGTATAGTGGTCATTCAACCCCACCCAGTGGCCCAATTCATGGGTGAGAATATTTTGGGCATCATATGTTCCTGAAATACCACAAGCGCCCGTTAAAAAATAATTTGCCCAGCTCCAAGGAAAGGCGGTGTTCATTATGGTGTCATTTTCAACCGCTAATTTAGTTCTTCTGTCATACCAGGTATATGTTATTGCTATCGCATTACTGCTTGAAACAGGACCCCAAGTGATAACATTTTTTTGGTCGTATGCCGCCTCATTAACTGTTGTATCGTCCTTATAATTAAAACTTATGTTAGTTTTAGCGAGATCAGTTCTATTCTTCCATTGAGTAAAGGCAAGGTTGGTAAAATTCTTAAAATCAGTTTGCCCAAAACTGGCCGGAATACTGCTTAAGTTTAAATAATAATCCCAAGTTTTGTTCGGCAATTTCCATCCAGCCGACTTAACTACAGCGGTTGAATCAGAATCATTGCAGGCCGGAAGAACCGGAGATCCTTTTCCAAAATTAGGTTTGGCTTTGTGCACAAAAACCCTCACCAAAAGATTCGGATGTCCCGAAACATCATAAGTTCCGTCCACTTGCGGAATATCCTGTTTCGCCATCGCCGCGCCGGAAAAAACGAGCCAAGCAAAAGCCGCTGCAAAAACCGAGATAAATAATTTCTTTTGCATAATATTTTCTCTTAATTTTTATATACTTAAATATTACCCGTTTCCCTGATTCTCGTCAATCAACAAAAATCCGTGCACTGAAAATTCTTCAAGCCTGCCCCTTGATTTTTATCGCATTATTTGCTAGCTTTGTTTCAGAAAATACCGCTGAGGAGGAGCATAACTCCATGCTACAACCAGTATCTCTCGGAACAGGCGGCGCACAAAAGACCTGTTGCGCCATAATGAAACAGCCGGAAACCTCTTTTACCCTCCGAGTTGGAGGAATGCCGCTTCCTGGCTTTCCCATTCTCTCTGTGGAGGCTTTCTCTGACCACGTAACGGAGCGGTACCTCGGCAACCCGAGATTCAAGGTCACGGGAAAAATGCCCGGGAAAAAGAGAAAGCCGGTGACTCTTAAAGTCCAGGAGGATCTGGACAAAGTGCTCTCGGCGGGGGGAGAAATCAACCTCATAACGGTTCATCTTCCTCTGGTAGGGCTCATCCCGAAGGAAGAGGAGTGAACTCACTCACCCCAACGCAAACAAAAGATTCTGCCAAAAGGCAAAAGCCCGGACTTCCCGTCCGGGCCTCATTATTATATAGACTTTTGAGATCTATTTTTACTCTAATACCGCTTTTATTCTCCTTACGCCAGCGGAGCTAGCCTCTTCTTTTGATATTTTAAACTTGCCCAGCTCACCGGTTCGCGAAGCATGCGGACCGCCGCAAATTTCGCGGGATAGATCCAGAATGGAATAAACTTTCACTTTGTCTCCATACTTTTCACCAAAAACTCCCATTGCCCCCGCTTTTTGGGCTTCTTCGAGCGTCATTTCAGCGCATTTCACGGGAATATTTTTTTGAATTGCTTCGTTCACAAGATTTTCCACTTTTTCAATTTCTTCCGGCGTCATTTTCTTGCTATGGGAAAAATCAAAGCGCAGTCTTTCCGCGGTGATGTTCGATCCTTTTTGAAAAACATGCTCGCCCAAAACTTTTCGCAGAGCCGCCAAAAGCAAATGCGTGGCGGTGTGAAGATTCACCGCTTTTTCGCCCGCATCCGCGAGTCCGCCCTTAAACATTCCACCGCTCGCCGTTCGGGAAAGCTCTTGATGTTTTTTGAATTCTTCATGAAAACCCTCTTCATCAACTCCAATTTCGTGCTCTTTGGCGATTTCCCGCGTGAGCTCCAATGGAAAGCCGTAGGTCGAAAACAGCATAAAAGCCTCGCTTCCCGAGATTTTTTCCGTTTTTCGGCTCTCGGCGATGACTTCTTTTATTTTTTTCAGCCCTTTTTCCAAAGTCTGTTTGAATCTAGTTTCTTCGAGTTCCAGTTCTTCAAAAATTTTATCTTTATTCTCTGTCAGCTCCGGGTATGATTCGCCGTATTCATCGATGACAACCTGCGCGATGTCGCCGGCAAAATCTTTTTCAATCCCAAGAATTTTTCCCTGGCGCACCGCCCGGCGAATGAGCCGGCGCAAAATATATCCCCGTTCCACGTTGGACGGCTGGACTCCGTCGGCAATCATAAACACGGCTGATTTTAGATGATCAGAAATTATCCTCATTGGACCTTTGTATTCTTCTTCGCCATAACTTCTGCTTGAAATTTCTTCTATTTTTCTTATGATCGGCTGAAAAATTTCCGTGTCAAAAATATTATCTTTTCCATTCGCAATGACCACCACGCGTTCCAATCCCATTCCGGTATCTACGTTTTGTTGCGACATAGACTCAAAAGTTCCGTCTTTTTTCTTATTATATTCCATGAAAACGTCGTTCCAAAATTCGAGGAGTCGAAAATTATTAACCAGATTTTCAAAAGAGTCTGTGAACGAACCGTTTTCCGGTGAAACGTCATAAAACATTTCCGTACACGGCCCGCAAGGACCCGTTTCGCCTGCCGGCCCCCACCAATTATCATCTTTGCCCAAAGGTATAATCCTGCGCGCCTCATCAACAATTTTATCCGCTCCCGCAACCTCTGCCTTAATTCCAATTTTTTCAAATTGGTCTTTCCAGATATTTATTGATTCCTGGTCAAGCGGAGCGTCATCATCACCTTCGAAAACCGTTACATAAAGCCGGCGAGGATCAAGCCCGAGCCATTTTTCTGAAGTAATAAATTCAAAGCTCCATTCGATCGCTTCTTTTTTAAAATAATCTCCCAGGGACCAGTTGCCAAGCATTTCAAAGAAAGTATTGTGTCGATTATCCCCCACATCATCGATATCCCCCGTCCTGACGCATTTCTGGACATTCGCCAGTCTTTTTCCCAGCGGATGTTTTTCCCCCATCAAAAACGGAACCAGCGGATGCATCCCGGCGGTCGTGAAAAGCACCGTTGGGTCATTTTCCGGCACCAACGGCGCCGAAGGAATGATGGCATGGCCCTTACCTTCGAAAAAATCGAGATATTTTTGTCGGAGTTCCTTGGCGGTCATATATTATGTCGAATATTAGTCTCTTAGAAAAGTATTATAAAAATAGCGAAATTTTTGCAATTTGTAAAGTTTTTGGAAATAAAAAACGGAAGCCAGCGCTCTGGCTTCCGGGTCAAACCGAATCTTCTTTGCCCTTTTTTCTTTTGCGGGTGAATTTTTTGGTGAGTTTGGTTAATTTGATGAAGATGGCGACAATGGCGATAATGGCGATAACTATCAGGATGGCTAAGCGAGCCAACTTGTTGCCCAAATAATATGCCACCCTCCTGTAGCGCTCCTTCAACGGGTAATAAATACCCGTTAGGAGCCCCAAAAGCCTATTTTTGAGGCTTTTCAGCATGGGGTACCTCCTTTTCACTAAAGAAGTTTTCCAGTTCTTTAGTAAATCCTATGCTACCCTTTGAAATAAAGGCATACTTCAGCTCAATCGCCTTTTCAGCTACATCGTTGGCTGAGAATACCAACCGCTTGGCCTGAGGAAAAAGGCCATTGAGACAGATCAGGAAGGAAATACCGTTGAGTATTTCTCCCTTGATCGTATAGTCGGAAACAATGAACAGCACCGCTTCCGCTTTTTCTTTGTCGATGATCATTCCCCTGATCCTCTCAACAGCAGCAGAGAAGCTTGCTATGGATATGACTCGTAAGCCACGTTTTTCAAGAAGCTTTCGCAGATAAAATAGCACACCCGCATCATCATCCACTATAATCGCGATAGGCTGCATTGTCCCACTCCCTCCAAATTATTGAGCGCTATTGAGCACTGCTGCGCTTGTTTTTTAAATATATTCCTAGCTTTAGGAATGTTTTAGTTTATAATAAAAAAGATTTTAAGTCAAGTTTAATTCCGAGACTTCTCACTGCAAAACTTTTATTTTCTTCTTGAGGGTCGCGATTTCCTCCTCGAAAAGCCTCTTGTTATCCTGCAGTTTTTTGACCTGTTTGTCAAGATCATCCCTTTCAATTCTAATCCTTTCTTCTTGTTTCTTGAATCTTCGGGCTTGGGCTTCCAGTTCCGCAATTTCGCGCAAAACTTTTTTGAGATCCGCTTCGGCCATGGCAACATTTCGCTCCAAATCAGCCCGTTTACGACGAACATCGGGCTCGTTTTGAGCATCCTCGCTATTTTCGTCCGCGTTTGATTTTTGATAATCGTCGAGTAATCCCATACTTTAAAATTTTCAATTATAAATTTTCAATTTTCAAACAATTTTCAATGACTAAATTTCTAAATTAAATAAATGAATTAGCAAATTACACCACCGCCTAAAACCTGTTTATTTGTATAAAAAACGACCGATTGCCCTGACGTCACTGCTCTTACCGGCTTTTTTGTTGTAATTATCAATCTGCCATGAGTCCCCAATGTGATTATAGCAGGAAATTTGTCGGCATGGTAGCGAATTTGGACTTTGGCGCTAAGCGGCATATTTATTTTCTGATTAATCCAATTGACCCGCGTTACTTTGAATTTTTTTGAATTCAGATTTTTTTGATCATTTGTCACAATGAGCTCATTTTTTTTGAGATTTTTGCCGATCACAAAATGCGGTCCTGTCCCGCCTATTGCGATTCCCTTTCGCTGGCCAATGGTATAAAACGGCAAGCCTTTGTGTTTTCCTATGATATTTCCTTTTCCGTCAATAATATTTCCATGCTTGAGTCTGATATGTTTTCCTAAAAAATAATTAATATCTTTTTCCTGCAGAAAACAAATATCCTGTGATTCTTCATCTTCTAAAACGGGCAATTTGAACTTCTTCGCGAGCTTTCTCACTTCAACTTTCGTATAATTTCCAAGCGGAAAAATAATTTTCGCAAGTTCTTTT
>JAVHPA010000126.1:0-1571 GCA_036170345.1 Candidatus Moraniibacteriota bacterium | reverse complement strand
AAAATTGCCACGATTGCCAAGCCCTTTATCCATAAAATGGCGGATAATCCGATCCTGCGCCCTTACAGCCAGTACCTAATCGGACTGGTGATGGTTTTTGGCCGGGTGGCCGGAGGAAACACGACCTATTTTTTCGGACAAGTCACGAATCAAAGTTTCCGAGCCTATTTCCCGATGGTATTTCTCATCAAGGAGCCCTTGCCAAACCTGCTTTTGATGCTGATGGCAGCCGCGACCGGACTTTACCTCGCCCTGAAACGCAACCTTTCCAAATTCCCCCGCAAAATTTGGGGCAATATAAAAAATTATCTTGATGGTCATATCGCTGAATTTTCGATGCTCTCTTTTATCGCCCTCTACGCCTATGTCAGCATCACGGGAAACCTGAACATCGGTTTTCGGCATCTTTTTCCCATCTTGCCGTTCATTTTCGTCCTGATCGCGAAAGAAGCCACCGTTTTGAGAAAAGAGATCGGCCGGAAATACCAAAAATATTTCTGGGGAATAATCCTGATTCTTGTCGCGTGGCTGGTCGCGGAAGCCGCCTTTGCCTACCCGAGTTATCTGGCCTATTTCAATGAACTGGTCGGCGGATCAAAAAACGGCTACAAATACGTAACCGATTCGAACGTGGATTGGGGGCAGGATCTCAAGAGGCTGAAGACCTGGGTGGACGAAAATAATATCCAGAAAATCCGGGTTGATTATTTCGGCGGCGGCGATGTGGGCCATTATCTGGGCGACAAAGCCGTCATTTGGCACTCCGATTCAGGCCAGGGAGAACTCGGTTGGTACGCCATTTCCGCCACTTTTCTCGAGAATTCTCTGTATGACAGGATCACTCAAGGAAAGCCGGACTACCAATGGCTCCGTGATCGCGAACCGTACGCCAATATCGGCGGGTCGATATTGATATACAGAATAGACTGATAATTAGAGCGTTACTTCATCTTATAGTAAACTTTTCCTTTTATCCTTAGATCCAGATAATCCAGATTCTGCCTCTTTTCGCTGTCCAATTCTTTTTCAAAAAGCGTCTGGATTATTTTTTTGGTTTCCGCCGGCGAGACTTGGTCGGAAAGCTTCAGCATCCAGCCTTCTTTGGTCTGGAAATAAACTTCTCCGGAAGCGAGAGCCGGCGTATGATAGGTTCCGTCCGGTTCCAGCTGCAGCTCCTCGCGCAAAATATAATTCAGTTCTTTGAGGTAAGCTATGAAATCTTTATTGATAATGGTTTTTTCAATTTCCACTTGGCGGGCGTTGTCGTCGATAACCACGAGAGAACCCGAATTTTTCAGCTCTTCGTCCGTCGCGTTGGCTCCTGAATACACGGATCCGTTTTCGTCAACCAGATAGCAAACTCCCGCGCTGCACCAGACCAGTTCGGCCTGTCTTTCGTCTATTTTAATCAGCATCGTTTTGGGAAATTTTTTTTGAATTTCTATTTTTCCGATCCGGTTGAAGTCATTTTTGAGTTTCCCGGCCACCGCGTCATTTTTTTCCAGGAAATAGTTGCTTTTGGAAAAATATTTAAGATAATTTCCCTGGAGAGCCTCACTCGCCGATTTTTT
>JAVHPA010000125.1:0-7466 GCA_036170345.1 Candidatus Moraniibacteriota bacterium | reverse complement strand
AGATATTCATCCTCGGCCATAATTTCCAATCCTCTTTCGATAGTGAGCGTGAGGGGCGGCGTCAGCTGGATGGCTTCATCGGCTCCGGAGGAGCGCATGTTGGTCAGATTTTTTCCTTTTATCGGGTTCACCGCCATGTCATTGCCTTTAGAAGTGTTTCCAATAACCATTCCCTCGTAGACTTCAGTAGTCGGTTCTATATACAAGGATCCGCGGTTTTGCAGATTCGCCAGTGAAAAGGCGAGAGCTTTTCCGGCGGCCATCGAAGACATTGAGCCGACATTGCGTTTTGAAATTTCACCGGCGTACGGCCTGAAATCAATAAATCGGCTGGAAAATATTCCCTCCCCGCGCGTATCAACCATGAATTGGCTGCGATAGCCAAGGATTCCCCGAGTGGGAATTTCAAAAATCATTCTGACCTGGCTGCCGCGCTGTCCCATATTATTCATAATGCCTTTTCTCTTACCCAGCGTTTCAATCACAACGCCGGATGATTTTTCCGGAACATCGATCGTGACCTCTTCGTAAGGCTCGAGCTTTTGGCCGTTTTCTTCTTTGATAATCACCTGCGGCTGGGAAACCTGGAGTTCGAAACCTTCGCGCCGCATATTTTCGAGAAGTACCGCGATATGAAGTTCACCGCGGCCATAAACTTTGTAATATTCGAATCCGCCAGCCGGCGGAGAAAAATCAATTTTCAGTCCGACATTTATCTCCAGCTCTTTTTCGAGCCGTTCCCGGATTTGCTTCGTGGTCACGAATTTTCCTTCACGTCCGGCGAAAGGGGAATCATTGACCAAGAAATTCAGGGATATGGTCGGTTCGTCAATCTTGATGGCCGGGAGTGGTTTCTGATCGGCTGACTGGCAGATTGTTTCGCCGATATAAATATCCGGGAGACCGGCCACCATGACGATGTCACCAGCGACGGCTTCTGTAACCTCTTTTCGGTTTATTCCCTCGAAAGTAAACATCTTTATAATTTTTCCCTTGCGGGTTTCTCCTTCCGGTTTTTTGACAATTACTTCGCCGCTGCGGACCGTTCCTTCGTGAACCCGGCCGATGGCCAGTCTTCCCAAAAAATTATCGTAGGCCAAGCTGAAAGGCTGCATGCGAAAGGGCGCGGCAGTATCGGATGAAGCGGGCGCGACTTTCTCGAGAATGGTATCCAGGAGTGGAGTGAGATCTTTTGAAACGTCTTCCAAACTTTTTTTGGCGATGCCTTCCTTTCCGATGGCGTAAACGGTCGTGAAATCCAATTGTTCGTCACTCGCGCCAAGATCCAGAAATAGTTCAAAGACCCGTTCCTGGGCGATTTCCGGTTGCGCGGCCGGCTTGTCGATTTTATTGATGACCACGATTGGCTTGAGGCCCAGCTCCAGAGATTTCTTGAGCACGAATCGGGTCTGGGGCATCGGCCCTTCCTGCGCGTCCACAACCAAAAGAACACTATCGATCGAACGCAGCACTCGTTCGACCTCGGAACCGAAATCGGCGTGTCCCGGAGTGTCGACGATGTTGATTTTGGTGTCCTTATAAAAGATCGATGTGTTTTTGGAATAAATAGTAATCCCGCGCTCTTGTTCGAGAGCGTTCGAATCCATCGTGATATTTTCATCCTGCACCATTCCGGTTTGGCGCAAAATAGCGTCGGTGATGGTGGTTTTTCCATGATCAACATGGGCAATGATGGCAATGTTTCTGATTTCCATTGTTTTTCGGTAAAAAAGAAAAAACTGCTTCTTGAGCAGAAATATTTATCTACTACTATTATTACTTCCTCATTATACAGGAATATGGCGGAACTGTCAAAAAAATTTCGTTATGGCATCCAATCAGACCGCCACAACCTTTTTATTTTCGAACGTATTTTTTTTGTGAAACAATTTCCAATCACTCGCAAAAAATTTCTTGGCCAGGGAGAAAATGCTGAAGGTGATGAAAAAAGCCGCCAGGACATCAATGGAATAGTGAAGATGGCCCAAAAGGACGGCGGATCCAAAAATCAAGGAAGCCGCGAGCGAAATATTTCTCATAAATTTATTGTCCCAAAAGATGAGAGCCATCAGAAACGGCGCTCCGGTGTGGCCGGAAAAGAAATAATCGCTGCCCGCGTTTAATCTTATCAAAAATCCGTCCTGTTCCAAAAAACTATGCTGCGGCATTGGGCCCAGATGGGTGAGCATGATGAAAACGGAACGGATCAGGACAAAGAGGGCAAAACTTTTCGCCGCAAAAGGTATTTTTTTTGGCTTGCTTAGGATGTATAGTAATGCGAATATTATGTAAATCAGGGCGCCGTCGTTCACGATAAAATTGACGTTCATTACCGGAAAATTATCCAGCACCATATCTTTAACATAAGCGCTGGCCATTTTATCCGCGTAATTGCTGGCCAGATGGTTGATGATCAAACTGGCTGCGATAAAAATAAAACCGGTAAGTGCCGAGTAAAAAAATCCTTTTTGCTTCCAATAAATTTTATGCTTCTCGATTATTCTTTTCATTATTTCCGGCTAATTCCATATAGAAAGACTCGAAGCGGCTGACTACTTTTGTTTCATCGTGCTCTTTGATCATCTCCAGGCTTTTTTGGGACATTCTTCTTTGAAGTGCCGGATCGCTGATTATTTTTACGATATAGTCCGCGATTTGTTTCAGATCGCCAGTCTCAAAAAGAAAGCCGTTTTCCCCGGGGCGGACCAATTCCGGAAGCGCCACGGCGTTGGCGGCCAAAACAGGCAGTCCGGAGGCCATGGCTTCCATAGTGACGATGCTCTGGAGCTCGGCTATTCCGGCGATGATGAAGCAAGTGGCCAGCGGATATAAGTTCGGCAGATCCTTGTCGGGAACGAATCCTAAAAAGACCACCCTTTTTTCGAGTCCCAGCTTTTCGGCCAGTCTTTTCAGCTTGTTTTTTTCCGCTCCTTTTCCGGCGACCGCGAATTTGAAATTGATACCGGCGGGTATCAGCTTCAAAGCCCTGATGATTTTATCAATATTTTTTTCCTTGTCCAGCCGGCCGACATACAAGAGAATTGGAACGCGCCCCAGCGCGTATTTTTTCCGCAAATATTCGCCAACATTGTGCGGCTTGAATCTCGCAAGATCAATTCCGTTGGAAACCGGGATTATTTTTTTATTCAGTCCGATTCCTTGGGCGAGCTTGGCCGCGGTTACAGTCGGGGTGGTGACAATATCCAATTTTTCATAAACACTTGCGAATTTTCGCCAGGCGGAATTTTTGATGGTCTTTTTCCAGGATTTTGGAACCGGGAAATAATGGATCAGATTCTCCGGCATAAAATGATTCGTGCCGACAACAGGAATTTTTATTTTTTTCGCCGCCCGAAAAACCTGCTCGCAGATAAAAAAATGGCTTTGGATATGGACCACGTCCGGATCAAAATCTTTTACCGCCCTCTCGATGGATCTTTTGATAAAAACAGGCGGCGAGAATCTAAATCCTTTATAAACCAAAATCGGATAGGAGCGGACGCCGAACACGGAAATCCCGTCCCGCGTCTCATATCCGGTGCGGAGTGTTTTCGACGGCGCCACAACCATGATAGAGTGCCCTCTTTTTTTTAGGCCCTTGGCCAGTCGGTGGGCAGCGTAGGAAGCGCCGTCCGCGCTTGGATAGTAGCTTTCAGCCGCGATGAGTATTTTCATATATTCCTGTTATTATTCAAAAACTTTTCAGCCAGTTTCTTGATAGCAAAATAAATCACGATTAGCAAGGCGGCCACAAAAAATGTCTGGAGAGCGACGGCATCGAAGGATTTGATCGACCGGACGGCCGCTTTGCCGAAATAATAGCCGGTAAGGATCAAAATCAGCGATTTGGGAATAGTGGCTATAAAATCAAATTTGAAAAATTCCCGAAATTTTATTTTGGCCAAGCCCGCGGCCAGAAGGACAATCACTCCGAATATATGAGAAATCTTTCCGATAATAATCGTTTTTCCGGCATGGCTCCTAAAATGCTTTTCCAGCCGTTCTGTTTTTTCGACGGTAATCCCCAGAAACTTCCCCCAGCGCCGGATAAGCTTTTCTCTTCCCCAGTAGCCCAACGCGAAATAAAGGCTGTCTCCGGCCATATCCCCGGCCACAATGACCGCATAAGCGACAAAAAAATTCATAAAACCCGTCGAAGCCATAAATCCAGCCAAAACAGTCGCAATCGGCCCTTCAATGGCGATGATGGGAAACAAAATCAGGTATTTATACTGAAATAGAAGAGAAAAAATGTCTGATTGGGACAAATGCGGGAGCATAAAAAAATAATTAGACAATTACCGGTAGTCAAAATCAGCCGCCGGCTACTTTGAAATTATACAACGGATGACTGATTAAAGAAAATTCGGCTAAAAGAAAAATTCCGCCGGTTTGACGCGGCGGAACAAAAGTAGGTTGGACTTGAGACAACATATTCGTCCTATGTATCTCATTGGGGACAGGCATATCCTAAAAATCGAAAGAGTTTATCAAATTTCCGTCCACCGTATAGAGTTTCATATTTATCTTTTTTCCATCAATCGAAACGACAGCAAAACTTTTTCCTTTATAGCCGTAATCTATCAGATTTTTTTGCGGAAAATCGTCGTCCGTGCTGTCCGTGTCGCCTACGACAAATTGGTAGATATCCCCCACCTTTTTTCGGCTGAAAATATGCTCATGGCCGTTGAAAACCGCCGTGACATTATGTTTCACGAGGATTGCCCAAAGCGCGTCCCTTTCTTTCGGGTTGGCGTCCAGGCTGTCATTTTTGTTCTGGGCGGTTTGATAGGCTGGTTCGTGATAGAAAACAAAAACATTATCTTTTTTGTTGGCCGTGAGATCTTTTTCCAGCCAATCGCGTTGAGTAGAATCAACAACTTGTCCTTTTGGTTTTTCGGTATTAAGAACGACAAAATGAGAATTGGAATAATCGAATGAATATGCCAGCTCGGAAAAACCGTCCGGACCATTGGTCGGCAGATTAAACTCTTTTT
The DNA here is from genome assembly GCA_036170345.1 of Candidatus Moraniibacteriota bacterium. Lineage (GTDB taxonomy): Bacteria > Patescibacteriota > Minisyncoccia > Moranbacterales > UBA11712 > Fen-1326. The sequence goes on along the minus strand of JAVHPA010000125.1, from coordinate 2,469 downwards.
GCCAGACGGCGTCCGCGGATGATCTTCCGGTCCGGTCATGATTTCCCATGACTTCGTATGTTTTGTCCAGGATCGGCTGCACAACACTCTTCCATTCGGCGAAACTGGTTTCGCATTTGCTTCCCCCGTCACAACTGTGAACGAGATCTCCCATAGCAAAAGAAAAGTTGACATTACTTTTTACGATCGAGGCTACGGCTTTTTGTAAATTGCCGTTCGGGTTGTCGGCGCTGAATACTTTGGTATCCCCGATCACGGCAAAAGTAAATTTAGCCGCGTTAACCCCGGGAGCGATATTGCTGGCTGCGTCTCCAGAAACCGAGACTGGATTTTCCGGACTTGGGCTGCTGGGGGAGGAATCGACTGGCGCGGCGGGGGAGTTTAATATGTGGGCAAAACTTTGAAGGCCGGCTAAGACAGGATTAGCAGTCTTCGGAGCTTGGACTTGATTGGTGTTATTGCTTTTCCGTCCGGCAAAGAAAAGCACAAAACCCAAAGTCAAGGCACCTGTAAATACAATTAACAGCGATATTTTGAGATATTTTTTCATATGATATATTTTACTCCTATATCTCATAATACGCGAAATAATTGTAAATATTATCAACCAGGAAATATGAAAAAAATATGCAGGCAGATCTCGTAGTATTTATTGCCTATTCAGGTACCAGCCGTTACAATATTGATAAGGCGGATTTAAAATTATTTAATAAAAAAAATGAAAGATGAAAAAGCCCAAGTCTATTTTTCCAAAAATATCGTGGCCATCGACCGGGTCAGCCTCGATCTCGCCAACCAATTTTCGGACGGCCAATTCGCGAAAATTAATGGCATCGACAAGGACAAGCAGATCCGATCCGCGACCGAGCTGAAACTGGGAAGTGCTGATTATGAACTGGTGGAGCTATAGAGTTTGAAATAATTCTTGCGATTATAAAAAAAAGAGGCAGGCCTTTTTTAGGGGTCTGCCGGTTAATTCAATTAGCCTTGTTAGGCAGGGGCGGCGGATTATCGCCGAGATGACCGAAGGGAAATTCCGCGGACCTGCAACCAGCCCTGCTGATCCATCCTCTTGGTCTTAATGTCGATGAGGACCAGGACAAAGCACAGGACTAAAAAGAATCCGGTTGCCCATTTCTCGAAACTGGTTCCGTAGAGATAGATAACGGGCAGCAACGTCAAGAGGAGATAGGTGAGCATCGGTGCGATGAAGCCATTATGGTACCGGTCAGCGTATTCACCGAACCAGCCTTGCTCGTAGAGGACTTTGGCCAGCAAAACTATGCCCACTATGATGGCTATCGCAGCACATACATAGTGAAAGTCCACATCCCTTAACCAACCGGCCGGCACAGCGCCTTGCCTCTTGAGTATTCCGGCGGCGATCATCACGACCCCGATCAGGCCGGTATCTCCCAGGACAGAAGCGTAAGAAACGTTGTAGTGAAGGCCCTCAAAGCTGTCCCGACAGAGGAATAAAACTCCATAGCCGAGGTAAATCATAGCGACGGCCAGGAACCAGTCTGGAAAATAGACCATCCAGTAATGACTGCCGTGTAATGCCTCCATGGGCGTTCTCCTTATTGTCAAAAGTACATAAAATTGAGAATCTTATGCCAATTACCCGATGCAATTGGTAGTACTAAATAAGCACAGAAAAGGATATTTGTAAAGCTCTGCTATATAAACAAAAACCCCCGGATGAACCGGGGGTTTTCTAAAGACAAAAGTCTTAGGCTCGTGATACTTTGGTAGCGTTCGGGCCTTTAGGGCTTTCGCTGACCTCGAACTGAACTTTGTCGCCTTCCTTAAGGTCGTTGAATTCAACTCCAACGAGCTCGTTTGAGTGGAAGAAGAGATCCTTATCGCTGCCTTCTTGAGCGATAAAACCGAATCCGCGATCTGTCAGTCTCTTGATTGTTCCTTGTTGCATTTTTGATAGAACGATTATTTAATTCACATGAGATACGTGGCAAAAAATGAGCTCGACTACGCTTCTATTGCACGCTCTATGATGTCATTAGTATAGCATTTTTGGGCGGTATGTCAAATGTCTCCCGCCTTTTTTATTTTTTTAGCGGATTTTTATGTCGGCTTCCGCATTGGCTTCAGAACTGGCGATCTCGATATCCGCCGGGACAGTCTCTAATTTATCTTTTTTCAGCAGTGTCATAGCACCCAGCCCGGCGGCTGTGATCGCGGCCAGACCACCGGTGGCGACGCTCCATCTGGCTCCCGCATGTTCGCCGATCCAGCCGATGATCGGCCCGCCGATAGCGGTCGAGCCCAAAAAGGCCATTGCCCATAAGGCCATCACCCGGCCTCTCATTTCCGGAGCGCTTTCTAATTGCAAAGTCGTGTTTCCCAGGGAAATAAAGTTGATGGAGAAAATGCCTGAGAATACAAGAAAAACGACAGCCAAGGTCAGACTAGGCATGACGGCGGCGACCAAAAGCCCTACGCCAAAAA
>JAVHPA010000124.1:0-7475 GCA_036170345.1 Candidatus Moraniibacteriota bacterium | reverse complement strand
TTTTTTATGTCGTCGGTTTTGATTAGTTTCATATTCAGTCCCCAAAAAAGAGAGTAGCAGTCGTAAGATTTTTCAAAAAGTTCTTTGGCTTCTTCCTTGTTTCCCATTCCCTGCTGTTTTGTTCCGACTTCCATAAGGCGCATCGAAGCGGCCAACAAATGCTTGGAAATACACCAAACTTCACCTTCGTATTCTTTGATGATTTTCCGGAGCAGTTCCCCGCGCATTTGGCGAACTTCCTGAAGCAAATCGTAATATTCCGGTTTCCCGGTTTTGGCCCCGGTGAAAAAGAAATGCTCTTCGATCGAAACAAGATTCATGATGGCAATCGAAAGATCCTGATCCGAAGATAAATCCATTTTGTCCTGCTTTTTCATTTCGTCGACTTTTTGGATAAGGTCGTTTATTTTTTGAAGTTTTTCCTGGTCGGACATAAATTTAGCGATCTAAGGTTCAACCTTAGCCGCTGCTAAGGTTGAACCTTAGAAACTATTTAACATGTAAAATAAAGAATTATACTGGTAATAATTAGCGGCGCAATGCCAAAAACGATTTTCTGTCCCTTGAAATAGGAAATATTGCCGTTTCTTTTTCGCAGATAATTGTGAAAAATAACACCGACGGCAAAAAGAAAACTTCCCAGGATTATCCCAAACAAAAGTTTATCAATTCCGCAAAGACGGTTCAACGGATGTCCGATTTTGCCTTTCCAGTATAAGGGCAGGATAACGATGGCATAATATATCAAAAATATAAAAATATCGCGAATTTTCTTCCCAAAGTTCGACTTTTCCCTTCCGACAGCTCCGCTGTCGGAATTCCTCAAAGTCGAACTTTTCGCATTCAGCCAGTTGATCGTCCAAAGCGACATTGAAACAATGAGGGCGCCGATCCAGAGCCCGGAAATTGTATCGTCAATTCCGAGCCACTCGGCTAGTCCCAATCCCGCGCCGACGGCAACGGTGCAGACGGGACAGACGGCGTGGGCCAGCGGCACAGCGGCAAATAAAATTATAGCAAGAAATAATAGTATCTTTTTCATGGCAAATTTTGTGACAAATTTCAAATTTCAAAATCCAAATTTCAAATCAAATCCAAATGACTAAATGTCAAAATATTTTGGATTTTAGATTTTGAGCTTGATTTGATATTTGAGCTTTGGACTTTGACATTATACATATTATCTCATTTCCCCATTTTTTGAAAGGGTCTTGACAGGTATTGCGCCTATTTTGGGATATGGTATAATATTACCAAGAGTAAAAAATAAAATAAAACAGATGAAAAATTTCGAATTTCTCAAAAAAGGGCGAAAGGTTGTGTTTTCCTTGGCTCTTTTTCTTTTGGTCTTCGCCGCGGCGAGCGTCGTGAAAATACATGCCGGGACAAGTGATAGCGGGAGCGGCTGGTTAGGAGGGTGGTCACAGGATGCGACTGGAAATTATACAGGAGTTGGGTGGATAAGTATGAATGGAGATAATCCTGAAGCGCCAGGCGGAGCTGATTATGGAGTGAATATTCCCAGCACTAATGGCAATGTGACCGGATATGCGTGGATGAACGCCGGGAGCGACCCGGATAATGGCCTCCAAAATGGCATTGGCTGGATTGATTTTAATCCTCAAGATCATTGCACGACAGGGGCTCCCGGGCCAGGTCAATATCAAGCCGCCAGCTGTGATCCCACAAGCGATCCCGGATTGAATTGTGGCAAGGGAGTGGCACGAGTAACAGGTATCAATCTTCAAGGATGCGCGAGAATAGTCAGTATCGCGCAGGCGACTGTTGGTTCAAATAGTGGTGGCTGGCAAGGATGGATAAAGCTCAAAGGAACAGCGCAGAATGGGTCTGAATACGGTGTGACTATGAATAGTGACGGAACATTTTGTAAGCCCGGTGTTCCCAGTACTTATGTTGTCAATGGAAAAAACGAATGCCATGCTTGGTCAAGCGAACTCGGCTGGATTGATTTTTCGCGAGCGAGCTATACGCAGCCGTGTACTCCGATTGGAGGTATCATTGGTGCCGCACTTAGCAAAACATATTGCTCAGGAGGACCTATTCCATCTGAGCCTGATTTGTGTGATGGAAACAGTCAGCTATTCGGTTCTGCACCAAGCGGGAGTTCTCCGTGGTCCTGGCAATGTGAAAATAAGACTTGTCCTGGTTTGCCTAAAACATACAACAAGAGCGTAAGTCCGACAGAGGATGGCCAATGCGGAACGGCTGATGGGGAAACTCTTTGCAATGGACTTGGGAGCTTGGCTTGGTGTAAGCCAGGTAGTTCTCTAATCGGTTCACCGAAAGATGACGGTTATGACACAACCTGGCAATGCGGCGGAACTTGCGGAGGCGCAGTCGATTCTTGCAGTGCCAAAGGAAAGAAAGCCTGCGGCTGGATCGAATCGAATCCGTAGAATCACATAGCATATAGCACATAACATAATTTACCCCAATATTCAATATTAGGGTAAAGGCTTCGCTAAGGCTCAATATTTAGCGAGAAAAAATAATCACCTCTTCGGCGATTATTTTTCTTTGGCGGCGGTTTTGAGGCATTTGGTGCAAACTTTTTTTCGTTGGCCGTTGATTTGCTTGCTTTGAAGATTGATGGCCATTGTTCTCTTCGTTGCAATATTTGAATGAGAGCGGGATTGGGCGGACTTGGGCCCGCGGCCGCAGATCTGGCAAGTTCGACTCATAAAATTGTTATATTCTAAAGTTTAGCCTTAGAATTTGATATTGCTTAATTATAAAATTCAATATATCATAAGAAAAGATTTTTGGCAACCCGAAGTATTACTAAACAACATGGAATTCATCATTATTCTTCCAGTTCTAATAATGTCGGCGGTGGTGCATGAAGTTTCCCATGGTCTTGCAGCTTTGTGGCTTGGGGATCCGACGGCGAAGTTTATGGGTCGGCTCACACTCAATCCAATCAGCCATCTTGATCCTTTTGGCTCGATTATTTTGCCTTTACTTCTTGTCATCACCCAGTCTCCCTTTTTTATCGCCTGGGCTAAGCCCGTGCCTTATAATCCCTACAATCTTCGCGACCAGAAATACGGACCGGCGGCGGTGGGAGCGGCCGGGCCTTTGTCGAATATCATTATTGCGATCATTTTCGGTTTTGCTCTCAAAGCGCTTCTCATCACAGGAAATGTCTCGGCGGATTTCAGCAGTTTCACATTCGTAGTTTTCTATTATGTAATACTCATCAATTTGATGCTGGCTTTTTTCAATCTGATTCCTTTTCCTCCTCTCGACGGTTCAAAACTGCTGTTCGCTCTTTTCCCCATTCGCGAAGAAACGAAAATGTATCTTGAGCAGTATGGGTTTTTCTTTCTTATTCCTTTCATAATACTTTTTTCCGGTGTTATTGGGACGCTTATTCACTCAATTCAAACAGTTTTTTTCAGGGCGGTGGTGGGGATATAGCGGAAATTTTAAATTTAGTTGTTGACAGATTATAGTTTGTTTTATAATATTAACCTTGCTAGCAAATAGCACTTGTTTTGTTTTTGAAAAGATTTATGCCTACGATCAATCAACTGAAAAAAAGACCGCGCAAGGTCCAGAAGAAAAAAACCAAATCGCCGGCGATGACGAGAGTTTTCAACACGCTCAAAAATCGCCCGATAAGCACCAACAGTCCCTTCAAGCGGGGAGTTTGCGTGAAAGTTTCGACGACCACTCCCAAAAAACCGAACTCGGCCCTTCGGAAGATTGCCAGAGTCCGGCTTACCAACGGAATGGAAGTGACGGCCTATATCCCGGGAATCGGCCATAACTTGCAGGAGCACTCAATCGTGGTGATCCGTGGCGGACGGGTGCCGGATTTGCCGGGCGTTCGATATCATGTTGTCCGGGGCGTGCTCGACGCGGCGGGAGTATCAGATAGAAAACGCAGCCGGTCGAAATACGGAGCCAAGCGGCCAAAGGCCTAAATTAAAAGTTAAAAGTGAAAAAATAAAAAGTGCGGTGCTCGCTACGCTCGCGGATTTATTTTATAAAATAGTCATCGCGAAGCGATACCAAAATTTTTCATTTTTCATTTTTCATTTTTAAATTATTTATTGTGCCAAGACGCAAAAGAATTTATCGAAAAAATTGGAAGCCGGATTCAAAGTACGCGAGCCTCATTGTGGGAAGATTTGTCGGCCATTTAATGGAAAGAGGAAAAAGAAGCATTGCGGAAAAAATCATTCAGGATTGTTTTGAAATAATCCACGACCGGACAAAAAAAGGTGGCTTGAATGTCTTTGAACAGGCGATCAAAAACGTCTCTCCTCTGGTCGAACTGAAGTCCCGCCGAATTGGTGGGGCGAATTATCAGGTTCCGGTTCAGGTTTTGGGCGATCGAAGAGCGACTTTGGGGATAAGATGGATAATCAGCGCCGTGAGAGCTAAAAAAGGCAAGAGAATGGCGGAAAAATTGGCCCTAGAGCTGATTGACGCTTCTCAAAAGACGGGAGCCGCGATGAAAAAGCGGGAAGATACCCACCGGATGGCGGATGCGAATAAGGCGTTCGCGCATTTTGCGTAATTTCATTACGCAAAATGGAAATACTCGAGTTTCCTAAAGCTTAGCTTTAGGAGCTCCTAAAGCTTAGCTTTAGGAAATTATGACAAGGGAATACCCTATCGAAAAATATAGAAATATTGGCATTATTGCCCACATCGACGCCGGCAAAACCACCACTACCGAGCGTGTTTTGTTTTACACGGGAATTTCCCACAAGATCGGCGAGGTGCACGAGGGCGAGGCGACAATGGACTGGATGGAGCAGGAAAAAGAAAGAGGGATCACCATTACCAGCGCGGCGACAACTTGTTTTTGGAAAGATTGCCAGATCAACATCATTGATACTCCCGGACACGTTGATTTCACTGTGGAAGTGGAAAGAAGTTTGCGGGTCCTGGACGGCGGAGTGGTTGTTTTCGACGGAAAAGAGGGCGTCGAGCCGCAATCGGAAACCGTCTGGCGCCAGGCGGACAAATACAACGTTCCCAGGCTTTGTCTGATTAATAAGATCGACAAAGAGGGGGCGGATTTTTTTTATTCCCTAAATTCAATTTGGAATCGCTTGAACCCGAATGCCGTGGCTGTTCAGATCCCCATAGGCCTTAGAAATGATTTTAGCGGCGTGGTGGATCTCATGAAAATGAAAGCCATATATTTCGAAGGTGAAAAAGGGGAAATCGTGAAAGAAGATGAAATCCCAGCAGAGCTGGTGGATCAGGCCAAAGAGTGGCGGGATAAGATGGCGGAAAAAATCGCTGAAACGGACGAAAAATTGACGGAAAAATTCTTGGGAGGAGAAGAAATCACCACAGATGAATTGAAAAGCGCTTTGAGAAAAGCCACGATCAACGTAAGATTGTTTCCAGTTTATTGCGGAACGGCTCTTCGAAACAAGGGCATTCAGCCGGTGCTCGACGGAGTGGTTGACTATCTCCCTTCCCCGGTGGACATTCCTCCGGCCAAAGGAATAAGCGAAAAAACCGGAGAAGATATTGAGGTCAAAGCCGACGACAATGAGCCTTTTTCCGCTCTGGCTTTCAAAGTGGCCACAGACCCTTTTGTCGGACAGCTTACTTTTTTCCGGGTATATTCCGGGACGCTTAAAGCGGGCTCTTACGTTTTGAATTCAGGCAAAAACGAAAAAGAGAGAATCGGAAGAATTCTTCAGATGCACGCCAACCACAGGGAAGAGAAGCAGGAAATTTATTCAGGCGGAATCGGAGCGTTGGTCGGAATGAAATATACCACGACCGGAGACACTATTTGTGATCCGGTCCGCCCGGTAATTTTAGAAACAATCACTTTTCCGGAGCCGGTGATTTCGATCGCGATTGAGCCGAAAACGAAAGCCGATCAGGAAAAAATGGGGCTTGCGCTCAAAAAATTGAGCGAAGAAGACCCAACCTTTCGCGTCCGATCGGACGAAGAAACAGGGCAAACGATCATTTCCGGAATGGGAGAACTGCATCTGGATATCATTGTTGACCGGATGAAAAGGGAATTCAAAGTGGAAGCCAATGTCGGCCGGCCCCAAGTGGCTTATCGGGAAACAATCAAAAAGACGGCGGAAGCGGAAGGAAAATACATCCGGCAATCAGGCGGCCGCGGCCAATACGGCCATTGCTGGCTGCGCGTGGAACCGAATGAAAAAGGAAAGGGCTTTGAATTTGTCAGTGAAATAAAAGGCGGTATTATTCCGCAAGAATATATTCCGGCTATCGGCAAAGGAGTTAAAGAGGCGCTGGAAAATGGAGTGGTCGCCGGTTATCCTTTGGTGGATATTAAGGTCGCGGTCTATGACGGATCTTTCCATGAGGTGGATTCCTCGGAAGCGGCGTTTAAGATTGCCGGTTCAATGGCGGTGCAGGAAGCGGTCAAGCGCGCCAATCCCGTTATACTTGAGCCGATAATGAAAGTGGATGTGATCACGCCGGAGAATTTCATGGGAGATGTGGTGGGCGATATAAATTCAAAGCGCGGCCAGATTCAGGAAATAGAAGATCGGGGAGAAGGCAACGCGCGAGTCAAGGAAATCAATTGTCTTGTTCCGCTCGCTTCAATGTTCGGTTATGTTACTCAGCTTCGGTCAATGACGCAGGGGCGGGCCAGCTCCAGCATGGAATTCGATCACTATGAGGATGTTCCGAAAAATGTAGCCGAAGAGATAAAAAGCGGAGAAAAGAAATAATTACTAATTACGAATTATATATTTATGATTTCTCAAGAACTAAAAGATTTGATAAAAGACGTGGGCGGAAAGTTTATCATCGCTGAAAATGGAAAGGCGCGCTATATCGCGATGAGTCTCAAGGAATTTCAGAAATCGATCGCCGACAAGGAATCGATTCAAGCATTGACAGAAGAAGAACTTGTTGATAAGATAAACAACGATATCGCCATGTGGCGCGAAAGCCAGGAAGATGGAGAAGAAAATTTGATCAGCGAGATAGAAAAGCTGGAAGATATTGAATATGTTTAGGCGCCGCTTGCCAAGTTTAAAGAAATAGTTTACAATATTTTTAATACCAAAAACTTAATAAATTAGTAATTAAACGGATTGGCATGAATTCGATTTGGTTCTATGCCTCTTCGCAAAGTCAAAAATATGGCGGCAGTATTTGAAAGAACAAAGCCTCACGTAAATGTCGGGACAATCGGACACGTAGACCACGGAAAGACTACTCTTACCGCGGCAATTCTCCATGCCTTGAGCTTTTACGGCCAAGCGGTAGAAAAGGGAGTTGATGAAATCGACAAAGCTCCGGAAGAAAAAGAGCGCGGGATCACCATCGCCACGGCTCACTGCGAGTATGAATCGGATAAAAGGCACTATGCCCACGTGGACTGCCCCGGGCATGCCGATTATGTCAAAAATATGATTACCGGAGCGGCCCAGATGGATGGCGCTATTTTAGTGGTGAGCGCCACTGACGGTCCGATGCCGCAG
>JAVHPA010000123.1:0-7539 GCA_036170345.1 Candidatus Moraniibacteriota bacterium | reverse complement strand
GCCTTTTTCTTTCTTTTCCGGAACATCGGTGACCACCGCTTCGGTCGTGAGAAGCATCGCCGCCGCGGAAACCGCGTTCGAAAGAGCGCTGATGACTACTTTCGTCGGATCAATGATGCCGGCCTTGAACATATCCGTGTAAGAATTTTCTTCAGCGTCATAGCCAATATTGAAGTTGGCTTTGGGATTGAGTTCGTTCATATGATAGTCAACTTCTATTTCCGATCCGGTTTCAATATCAATTTTCTTGCCCTTTTGGGTTTTCTTGAGATATGTGTTCTGAAGTTCCTGCACATGAGCAATAACCACTTCCGGAGACTGGCCGGCGTTGGCAACGATCTGTTTGATAGGCGCGGAAAGGGCGTCCACCAGAATTTGCGTGGCGATTCTGTCTTCGTGCGCCAGATTTTTTTGCAGATCACCGGACAATTTTACGGATTCATTAAGAAGCGCGATTCCGCCTCCGGTCACAATCCCCTGTTCGAGCGCCGCTTTCGTCGCTTCCACCGCGTCTTCCACCCGATGCTGCTTTTCTTTCTGCTCCACTTCGGTCGCCGCGCCGACTTTGATGACGGCTACTCCTCCGGAAAGCTTTCCGAGCCGCTCCTGAAGTTTTTCTTTGTCAAAATCGCTTGTCGCTTTTTCAATTTGGGCTTTGAGCTGTGCCACGCGCGCGTCAATATCTTTTTTCTTGCCTTTTCCGTCAACAAGAGTCGTGTCATCCTTGGTCGAAACAATTCTTCCGGATTTTCCAAGATCGTCCAGCGTCACATTTTCCATTTTCATTCCCCGCTCTTCGGAAATGACTTGTCCGCCGGTGAGAACCGCGATGTCCTCGAGCATCGCTTTCCGATTATCCCCAAATCCGGGCGCTTTCACCGCGAGGACATTCAAAATTCCCCTTAGCTTATTAACAACAAGAGTCGCCAAGGCTTCTCCTTCCACATCTTCGGCGATGATCACCATTTCTTTCTTGCCAGTTTGCGCGATTTTTTCAAGAATGGGCAAAATTTCCTGAATCGAAGATATTTTTTTGTCCGTGATGAGAATATGCGGATCTTTGAGTTCCGCTTCCATCGATTCAGCGCTCGAGATCATATAGGGAGAAATATATCCCTTGTCAAAACGCATTCCTTCCACAACTTCCTCCTCAAGACCGAAGGTTTGGGACTCTTCAACAGTGATCACTCCATCTTTCCCTACTTTTGCGATAACTTTCGCGATCATTTTTCCAACTTCCGGATCTTGCGCCGAGATAGTCGCCACCTGCTCAATAGCATCCCCGCTAATTTCTTTTGAAGATTTTTTGAGATTATTAGAAACCCGGTTGGAAAGTTTCGCGAGAGAGTTTTTGAGTTCAATTACATTTATGCCTTTCGAGATGAATTTCGCGCCTGACTCCACGATTGATTGCGTGAGGATCGTCGCCGTCGTTGTTCCGTCCCCCGCCGCGTCATTGGTTTTATTCGCCACTTCCTTCACAAACTCGACCCCGATATTTTCGAATTTATCTTCGAGTTCGATTTCTTTGACGATTGTCACGCCGTCATTCGTTACCATCGGGCTGCCGAATCCCCGGTCGAGCACCACATTTCTCCCCTTGGGACCGAGCGTCACCCGCACCGCATCCGCTACCTTATCAATTCCGTTTTTTATTCTGCGACGAGCGTCCTCGTCGAATCTGATTTGTTTGGCCATAATATTTTTACTTAATGATAATTAAACTATTTTTTTAATAAATATGATTATTATGTGAGTTGAAAATGTTCGTACTCAAATTTCTAAATCCTAAATCCTAATTTCTAAACAAATCCCAATTTCCAAGTGTCCAATGTCCAAAATTTTGAATTTGGGATTTGGGCTTTTTTTAGATCAATTAGGTCAATTAGAAATTAGACATTGGCACTCGCAGCGCCTGACTGCTAATCGCAATAAATATTATATAAAATATTTTTTTGTGTCAATCCCAGATATCCTACCCGAAAGATTCATCATACACCGTCCCGGACGAGGTTAATCCATTGAGACGTTTTCCGTATTCTTCGTATATTTTCACTCCTTGCGGCTCCGGCAAAAAAATTAAGTTATCATCCGTCGCTTCGATGTACGCTCCTTCTTTTTTGGTCAGCGGATTGCGCAAAATTCTTGCGATTTGCTTTCGTTTCAACCAGGCTTCTATTATATCGCCTCCCAGGAAATTTATCAAGGTCTCTTTGGTTTTTTGAACAAACCGGCTTGCTTTGCTGTGTTCCAAATAATATTTGGCTGGTTCGATCTCTGGCGCCTGCCAGTTCGGCTTGAATTTTTTGATCCATTTCAGGTTTGCTTCACAAAATTGACAAAAAGCGCTTTTTTTTGTCATCCCGCACTTGATGCGGGATCCAGTAGAGACGTAAGATTTAGCATCTTCACGAAATTCCTGGATTCCCGCTTTCGCGGGAATGACAAGAGAGTCAAATACCGTATATACAAAGCTATATTCGTTTGCGGCAAACAAATCCTGGCGTTTTATTTCAAGGCTTCCGGTCGTGATAAAGTAATTCAAGCAAATCCTGTTTTTGATCTTCTTTTTGTGTCTTCTTACCCCAAGTAAATGCACCATCAATGTCGCTGATAGTCTCCCCGTCCATATCCTTCCTTTCTCGAGCATCACCAGAAAATCTATGTCGCTGTTTTGCTCCGGATTCTTCATCGCGAGCGTTCCCGTCACCGCGACCATCCGGACGAACGGGACAATGCGCAGCCACCATGCCACACGCTCGGCAATTTTGAATTTGGCGATGGAATTTTTGTCATTTTGAATTCTTTCTGCGACCAGATTCTTCTGCCCTTTCAAAAAGTAAAAACCGCGATATTCTTCGATGTGCTTTTTGATATCTTCGCTTTCCAAGGCTTCAATAACTTCACCCAATGCGCATTTATCTTTTTCGGTCGCATCGCCGCGCGCCACGGTCAAATATTGCCATAGCTCAAAAGAAGTGAGTGGATAATTGAGGATGTCGTAATAAACAACCGTATCTAGTATATTTCTTGTAAATTGAGATTGCACGTGCCATTTAAAATTTCTAATGTCTAATTGATCTAATTCCTAAACAATATCCAAATCCCAAGCACAAAATTTTTTATTTAATCATTGGGCAATTGGGATTTTTTTTAGAAATTAGAAATTAGAAATTAGAAATTATCTTAAATATTTCCCCGTCCACGTCTTTGCTCTCGCCAAATCTTTCGGCGTTCCCTCGAAAACAATTTCTCCGCCTTCATCTCCTCCCTCCGGTCCGAGCTCGATCGCCCAATCGGCCGAGCGGATCACGTCGGGATTATGTTCAACCACCAAAACGGTATTTCCTTTTTCGACCAGCTCATCCAGAATTTTGAGCAGTTTCGCCACATCGTCAAAATGAAGGCCCACGGTCGGCTCGTCTAGAATATAAAGTGCTTTTCCGTCCGTGCGGCGCGCCAGTTCCGTCGCCAGTTTCACCCTCTGGGCTTCTCCGCCGGAAAGATTCATGGCCGATTGGCCCAGCTTCAGATATCCGAGCCCGACTTCATTCAGTTTCCGCAATTTGTCGGCGACCAGCGGATAATTTGAGAAAAAAGTGAGAGCGTAGCTGACGCTCATATCCAGCACCTCCGCGATATTAATTCCCCGGTACTCGATATCCAGCGTTTTCTGGTTATATCTGGTTCCCCGGCAAACTTCGCAGGGAGTATAAATATCCGGCAACAGATGCATTTCGATTTTTTTCTGGCCCTCTCCCTGGCAAACCTCGCAGCGTCCGCCTTTCATATTGAAGCTGAATCGGGAAGGAGCATAGCCGCGGCTTTTCGCCTCCGGCATTTCGGAAAATATATCCCTTATATGCGAAAATAATCCCGTATAGGTCGCGGCGTTGGAGCGCGGCGTGCGTCCGATCGGCGACTGGTCGATGCTGATGACTTTTGAAATATTTTCCACGCCTTTTATCCTCTGATGTTTTCCCGGCAGTTCTTTGCTCCGGTAAAAATGCCGGCTCAAAGCTTTGGCCAGAATGTCCTGCATAAGAGAGCTCTTTCCGGAACCGGAAACTCCGGCCATCACCACCAGTTTCCCGAGGGGAATTGAGACATTGATATTCTTGAGGTTGTTTTCCTCCGCTCCTTCAATCGTCATTTTTTTTCCGTTTCCAGCGCGATATTTTTTCTTCCGGAAAACTTTTTTCTTTCCCTTGAGATATTCGCCCGTCGAGGTTTTAGAAGAAATTATCTTTTTATAAGTCCCCGAAAAAATGACCTCTCCGCCTTCTTCTCCGGCTCCCGGCCCCATATCGATTATCCAGTCCGCTGCTCTCATTATCTGCGGATCGTGCTCAACTATAATAACGCTGTTTCCTTCTTTTTTGAGTTTTTGCAAAACTTCGATCAGTCTTGCCGTGTCCCTTTCGTGAAGCCCGACGGAAGGTTCGTCAAGCACATAAAGAATTCCCGTGAGCCCCGAGCCCACTTGGGTCGCGAGGCGCACCCGTTGCGCTTCCCCGCCGGAAAGAGAATTGGCGCTTCGGGAGAGCTTGAGATATCCGAGTCCGGCTTCGCAAAGATTCTCGATCGTTTTTTCAATTTCCTTAAAAATTTCTCTCACTATTTTCTTTTCGCTTTCGGAAATATCGGTTTCCTTTTCTATCGCCAGAAATTTATTCTTCAGGCGATCGAGACTGATATTGGACAGATCATCGATTGAAAGGCCGTTTATCAAAATCGCCAGAACCTCCGGGCGCAGTCTTTTCCCGGAGCAAACAGGACAAGTTTTGACTATCATATATTTCTCGATTTCGCTCCGGATATACTCCGAACCGGCTTCTTTGTATTTGCGCTCCAGCATCGGAACCAGGCCTTCATATCCCGCTACTGCAACAGCTTCTTCTTTTCCCGGCTTTTCTCCAAAAAGGATTATTTTCAAAGCTTCCGGACTTATTTTCTTCACCGGCTGATCAAGGGAAAAGCCGTACTTTGAAGATATTTTTTCCAGATTTTTGAGATGGCCGTTCTGGCTTGCGCCGCGCGTTCCCATATTTTTCCAGGGGCGGATGGCTCCCTCGTTCAGGCTCAAATTCCGGTTGGGAATGACCTGATCTATGTCAACATCCAGCTTAGTCCCGAGTCCCGAACAAGCTTGGCATGCTCCTTCCGGATTATTAAAGGAAAAAAGGCGGGGAGTTATTTCTTCAAGAATAAAATTGCAATCCGAACAAATCAGATACCGGTTATATTTTCTGTCTTCGGCTTCATCCTCAAAACGGATGATGGCTTCTCCCCGGCCCAGTTTCATCGCGGTTTCGATTGAATCTATCAACCTTTCCCGATCCTGGAACTTATTGTTTATCGTGATCCGATCAATCACCAGTTCCGCACTTTTAGCGGCGTTCAAAAGATCATCCTGGCGCATCACCTCTTTTATGGCCACTATCTTCCCGTCCACTCTCGCCCGGGCATAACCCAGCTGATTGAATTCAGTTAGCATTTCCCGAACATTTTTTCCGGGCCCCGCAGGTTCGGCCAGAATCGCGACCTGAACATTTCGATTTTTCGCTTCCGCGATGATTTCGTCCGCCGCTTCATTGGATTGCTTTTTTTTCAGTTCTTTATGGCATTTCGGACAATGGGATTTTCCAATTTTCGCGAATAGGATTCGGAAGTAATCATAAACCTCCGTCATAGTGCCGACCGTCGAGCGCGGACTGCGATTCACGTTGGTCTGGTTGATGGCAATGACAGGGGAGAGATTTTCGATCTTGTCCACTTCCGGCTTTCTGGCCACATTCAAGAACTGCCGGGCATAGGCCGACAGATTTTCCACGTAGCGCCGGTGTCCTTCGGCGAAAATAGTGTCAAAAGCGAGCGACGATTTCCCCGATCCCGAAAGTCCGGTAATGACCACTAGTTTGTCGCGAGGAATTTCAACGTCGATGTTTTTCAGATTATTCGCCCGCGCGCCTTTCACTATAAGATGCGATTTATTCACCCTGATTGTTTCCTCGTTTCCCTTCTCCTTTACAAGGAGAGGGTGAGGGTGAGGTTAAAGAAAACAGCTAATTGCTAATTGTATAGTATAAAATAAAAAAAGTAAAGCCCTGCGTTGAGACAGAGCTTTATCCAATAAATTTGTGTTATATGTTGTATTTTTTCCAAAGTCGAACTATTGGCTTCGCCCAGAGTTCGACTTTCATCAAACCTCGATCACCACCGGCAGGACCATCGGGCGGCGTTCGGTTTTTTGGAAGAGGAATTTCCCGACCACTTCCCGAATGTTGTCTTCAATGAATTTTCTTTCGGCCGAAGTATTTCGGGAGGTCGTTTCTTTGATAGCTTTTTGCACCCGGCGTTTGGCTTCGTTCACCAGATCAAAATTATCTTTGACATAGACAAATCCACGGGATGTGATCTGGATATTCCCCACCACTTCCTTAGTTTTGCTGTCGAGCAGCACCGTGATCACGAACATTCCGTCCGCCGAGAGAACTTGCCGGTCACGAAGCACTACTTGCCCGATGTCGCCCACACCCAGCCCGTCCACCATGACATAGCTGGTGTCCACTTTCTTGGGCAGAACTTTCACTTTCCCTTTTTGCACCTCAAGAATATTCCCATTATCCAGAACAAAAATATTCTCCTTGAGAAATCCGATTTTCACCGCCAGCTTTTCCGCTTCTTTCAGCATATAGTGGTTGGCGTA
Source organism: Candidatus Moraniibacteriota bacterium (assembly GCA_036170345.1). Lineage (GTDB taxonomy): Bacteria > Patescibacteriota > Minisyncoccia > Moranbacterales > UBA11712 > Fen-1326. Next base: position 830 of record JAVHPA010000123.1, on the reverse strand, counting down.
TACCGGCAGAAAAAAATGAGGCCGGACTTGGATCAGCATTTCCTGAATATCCTGGGCGCTGCAATGGCCGCTGGTATGCACATCCATAATATCGCTATGAATGACATTGTCGCATCTCCGGTACAAGTTGTCTTTGAGGCGTTGGATAGTCCTTTCATTGCCGGGAATGACAGAAGAAGAAAAGATTACCGTATCGTTCTTTTTGATCTTAATGTGTTTATGGTTGTCAGTGATGATGCGCGAAAGCACGGCGTTGACCTCCCCTTGCGCCCCCGTACAGATAATTATGATCCGGTTTTCCGGATATTTATGGATTTCAGAAACGGGAACGAGAGTTTCTTTATGCATCTTGATATAGCCCAGTTCTTTCGCAATTTCGACGTTCATTTTCATGCTATACCCATCCAGAGCCACTTTTTTGCCGATTTTTTCGGCATATTCCAGGATATGGCCGATCCTTCTGATCTGCGAAGAAAAAGTGCCAATGATGACTTTTCCTGCCGCGCCGCTGATCAGCTTTTCCAGGTTGCGGTACATCTCTTCCTCGTTTGTGCGGCTGGGATTGGTCACGATCGCGCCCAGGCTCTCCAGCATCAATATCCGCGGGCCGGGAAGTTTTGCAAGATGATGGTAGGTGACCGTTTTTCCGCCAATGGGATTCTTTTCCATCGTCCAGTCTCCGGGATGGATGACTGTTCCATCGGGAGTTTTGATGATCACTCCGACCGCGTCCATAATGGAGTGCTCCACTTCAAAAAATTCAACTCCGAATTTGCCGAGGCGAATTTTGTCGGAAGCAGACTTGACCCGCATGGTTTTGAGTCGCTGGG
>JAVHPA010000122.1:0-1640 GCA_036170345.1 Candidatus Moraniibacteriota bacterium | reverse complement strand
GGAACGACCGGCATTAAAGTCGTGGAGCTGAAAAAAGAGGGAAACATGCCGGTTCTCGTAAACTACGCGATATCCTATGATTCCGGTTCTCTTCTGCAGTCGAGCGACCTGGAGATTCTTGACGGTCAGACCAAAGAAATCGTCCTTAATGTTATAAAAAAAGCGGGGTTCAGGACAAAGAGAGTAATCGTGGGAATACCGGGTTTTTTGGCATTGATATCCTTTATGGAAATTCCGGAGATGCCGCGATCCGAAATTGATCAAGCCGTTCGTTTCGAGGCCAATAAATATATCCCAACGCCGATTGAAGAAGTCAGTCTGGGGTGGGAAATTATCGGCAGTTTTCAGGATAGGCCCTTGGAAGGAGGACAGCTCTTGAAGCAAAAGCAGAAACTGCAGATTATGGTCGTGTCTGTTCCGAAAATTTCGGTGGCCAAACTGACAAGTATCGTGAAAGAAACGGGTCTTTCGCCAATCGCGATGGAGGTGGAAAATTTTGCCACCGTAAGATGCCTTATCGGAAACGACAAGGGAACATTCATGATTGTGAATATCGGAGCCAAGGCCACGGATTTCACGGTAGTCAGCGATGGAATCGTGCGAGTCACCCGAAGCATCGATGTGGGCGGAGCCGAAATTTCGAGATCTCTGGCCAGCGGGCTGGGAATAGATCTTGAGAGAGCAGATAAGATCAAGAAATCATCCCAAATAAACCTCACTGATCCAAAAGATAAATTATCAAGCCTTATCGATCCGGTAGCCGGAATAATCGTTGACGAGATTAAGCGGCTCAGGGAAATATATCACAAGAAGAATCCGATTAAAAAAATCGAAAAATTGATTTTTACCGGAGGAACATCCAAGCTATCCAGCCTTTTGGATTTTTTTGCCAGCAAGCTTTCAATTGAATGCCAGCTGGGAAACTCGCTTGCCAGAATTGCGGTTGACAAAAAATACCAGGAAGTCTTGGAAAAGGTGGCTCCGGAATTGACAGTAGCTATCGGTCTGGCCTTGAGAGGCATGGACGAAATATAGCGCAAATAGAGAATTTGATAGAAAAACCATTAACTGGTAAAATTAACAAGGATTAATAAACTTTAAAATAAATATAAATATGGTTACAAATATTAATCTTGCCGCCCCGGAGGCCGAAAACAAGACGCCCTTTACCGGGAAATCAACTTTGGCGCTGTCCATTGCGCTGGTTTTGCTCACGCTCCTTGTTTTTGGCGCGGTTTCATATTTGAAAAGTCGCTATAGCGCTCAAGTCAGACAGACAGAAAGCGATATAACGAAAGAAAAGTCAAAAATGTCCGGAACGACCTATTCGGATCTTTTTGATTTTCAAGAAAGACTCACTCTTCTTGATGGCGTTTTAGGCAGCCATGGCTATTGGGACAGTTTCCTGAAAAATTTCAGCCAGTATATTATTCCCGATGTTCGCTTGACAAGCCTGTCGTTCGACGAGAAAGATAAAATGCTTAATCTTAAGGGCGTTACTTCAAATTTTGAGGTTCTTTCCCGGCAAATAATATTACTCAAGAGCTACCCGGGGGCTGACAGCATGGAATTCAAGAACGCCTCCGAAAGTATGGACAGCGGAGGCGGGCAAAGCGGCGTAAACTTTGAACTGAATATTA
>JAVHPA010000121.1:6237-7747 GCA_036170345.1 Candidatus Moraniibacteriota bacterium | reverse complement strand
CTTTTTTCGCTGGCTTTTTTCATTGGTGTTCCCCAGGTAATTGACGAGGGAGCCGGAGGAAAAACCAAAGATCAGAAAATACAAGTTATGGAAGTGGCCAAAAGCTCTCCCGCCGAAACGATGGGCATCAAAATGGGGGACGAGCTGGCGGGCGGAAAAGACTCCGTTTCGGGAGAAATTATAAAATTCCAGAATCTGGAAGAAGTCCAAAGTTTTATCAACGACCGGAAAGGCCAGGAGATCAAGCTGGAAATAAAGAGAGGAAGCGAGTCGCTGGAACTCACCGGCACGCCCCGGACGGATTCGCCAAGCGGTGAAGGAGCGCTGGGAATCAGCTACGTGGAAACGGCGCAAGTTTCCTATCCGTGGTACAGGGCGATATATGAAGGAGTGACTTACGCTTTCCGGGTCGCTTGGCTCATTATTTCTACTTTTGCAATGATAATCTGGCGGCTCATCATCAGGCAGCCGGCTGGACTTGATGTTTCCGGGCCGGTGGGAATCGCGGTGCTCACTGGACAAGTGGCGAAGCTGGGTTTTGTCTATATCTTGCAATTCACGGCCATGCTTTCCATCAATCTGGCCATCATCAACGCTTTTCCTATTCCGGCTCTTGACGGCGGCCGGATACTGTTTATTTTAATTGAAAAAATCAAAGGCTCGCCTGTGAGCCAACGCTTCGAACAGCGCGCCCATAGCATTGGGTTCGCGCTTCTCATCACCCTTATGATTTTTGTCACGGCGAGGGATCTGGTGAGGCTGGATCTGATCGAAAAAATCAAGACAATTTTCTAACAAAGTTTGAGGTGAAAAAGAAGCTTTGACAGGCTTTTTTTTGTCAGGTAAGATTAATCAACAGAAACGGAAAAAATAAAAATAAAACGCGGTAAAATGATTCACTAAAGATGGATTTGTCTTTGATTTTGCGTTTAATCTAATCATCAAGTATGCTTTCAAATTTTTTCGGAAGATTTTCAAAGGATATGGGGATTGACCTGGGGACGGCCAATACGCTTATTTATGTGCGCGGGAAAGGGATTGTGATCAATGAGCCGTCAGTAGTGGCGATCAATAAAAAAACCGGCCAGATTTTGGCGATCGGGGGCGAAGCCAAGAAAATGGTGGGGAAAACGCCTTCCCATATCGTGGCCACGCGGCCACTGGTGGACGGAGTCGTGAGCGATTTTGAGGTGACGGAGCAGATGCTTCGGTACTTTATCAAAAAAGTCCATCGGGAAAGTTTCACTCTTCTGCCTCGCCCCCAAGTAGTCATCGGAATTCCCTCTGGCGTTACGGAAGTGGAAAAAAGAGCGGTGGTCGACGCGGCGGTGAATGCAGGAGCGCGAAAAGCTTATCTCGTGGACGAGCCGATGGCGGCGGCCATTGGAGCGCGTTTGCCGGTGCAGGAAGCATCGGGCAATATGATTGTTGACATCGGAGGCGGGACAACCGAGATCGCGGTGATCTCCCTCGGTGGCGTGGTCGTTTGTCGAAGTCTCCGAATTGCCGG
>JAVHPA010000121.1:0-6137 GCA_036170345.1 Candidatus Moraniibacteriota bacterium | reverse complement strand
AGGAATAATCCTGGCCGGCGGAGGAAGCTTGATAAAAGGCCTTGACCGGCTAGTCGCGGAGCAAACCGATATGCCGGTTCGGGTAATGGACGATCCGCTGACGGCTGTGGCGCGGGGAACAGGAATAATTCTGGAACATCTCGATGAGCTCAAGGATGTTTTGACGGACACCCAATACGACAAGGTGAGGTTTTGATTTCGTAAAACATATGGAATTTATCACCAAAAAAAATGGAAAATATTCAGCAGTAATATTTTTATTAATTATTCTAATTTTCATTAGCGCGCGCGGGGCGGATAATTCTCTAAAAGGATTTTTTTTGAGGATTGAAAGCCCTTTTCTCAAAACTTTTCGAATTTTTTCCGGCGGAGCAGAAGGTTTTTTTCATTTCTTGGGATCAATTGGAGAACTAAAGTCGGAAAATGAAAAATTGCTTAAGGAAAACGGGGAGCTTCTCGCGAAAAACGCTCTCTTGAAAGATACTGAAAGCGAAAATAAGCTTTTGCGCCAGGAGCTGGGCTTTCTGCCGCGCAAAAATTATGATCTTGAGGCGAGTTTTGTCATTGCCCAAGATCCCCAGAGTCTGGGAAATTATCTTATTATTGATAAGGGAGAAAAAAATGGCTTGAAATCAGGAATGCCGATCATTATTTCGAATGGCATTTTGGCGGGGAAAATCACGGATGTTTATCCAACCAGCGCAAAAGTTGCGCTGATAAGCGATAAAAACAGCGCCGTTAACGCTGAAATTGAAGACAGCGGGGCGAAAGGTATTGTGAGAGGAGTTTACGGACTGGGCCTCATGATGGATATGATATCTCAATCGGAAGTGGTAAAAGAAGGGGACACGGTTATCACTTCCGGACTGGGGGGCGATATGCCCAGGGGCCTATACGTCGGAAAAATAAAGGAAGCTGGGCAATCGGCCGATAAGCTTTTTCAGCAAGCCAGCCTTATCTCGCCGGTCGATTTTTCTTCTCTGCGGGTAGTATTCGCGGTGAAGGCATTTTAGTTTAGGACTTACGCGTTTGGCACATTTCTTCGTTTCCAGCTCTTAAAACTAATGTTATGAGGAATTTATTCATCGCCATATTTTGCGCGGCAGTGGTACTTGCGCATATTTCCGCGGTTGGACTTTTTTTCAAACCCGAAAGAATCCCAAACATAACTTTGGCGCTGGTCATCAGCCTGGTATTCATTCTGGGATTCGAGAAGTCGTTAATTTGGATTATTTTGGTTGGATTAATATTCGATGCTGTTTCCGGGCGGATTTTCGGGACAAGCGCTCTGCTTCTGGCGCTCATAGGCTGGACGATTAGCGCTCTTTCAACAGCAGTTGATTTTAAATCGCGAAGACTGCTTTTTCTTCCCGTTCTTTTTTTGCTTTCGGCCGGCCTCGCGTTTCTATTTGATATATTGGAAGGAATAATCACTCGTGTTTCGGGCGCCTGGCTCAACTTTCACGGCATGGCGTCCAACATAAATTATTTCAGCTGGGATTATGTTTTGAAAATTGTCTTTACATCTCTTTTTGTTTTCATTATTTATTACCTGATAGTAAGACTGAATAAATTTTTATTGCTCTGGCGATGATTCATGCCAGAAATCCGCATCGGAAAAAATATGTTTAATAAATACTTGTTGAAAAAAAGAAAAAAAAGGAGCCTGGAAATCGAAGAAATTTCTCCCGCGGCGGATGACTCCGGCGAAACGCCGTCTTTAGGCAGGCCCATTTCAAAAGAAGGAGTAAGCTTCTTTAAGTATTTGGTGATTTTGACATTTTTATTGTTGGCGGGGCGCGTTTTTTACCTCCAGGTTGTGAAGAGCGTTTATTATTCGGATCTTTCCCGGGAAAATCGCACCCGATACTTGGTGGTAAAAGCTCCTCGGGGACTAATTTTTGACCGAAACGGAAAAAAACTGGTAACCAATGTTCCAAGCTTTGATTTGGTTTCTGTTCCGGCGGATCTTCCCCGAGACACGCGAGAAAGAATCGGGGAAGAAAAAGAAATAGCGTCTTTTCTGGGAATGAACGACCAAAGCGTGGGCACGATTGTTGAATCGCAGGATCTCAATTCCTTTAGTCCGATTCTGATCAAAGAAAATATCAGCGAGGATGAAACTCTGATATTTTCGGAAAGAAAAGCGCAGCTGCCCGGTTTCCAACTCGATCAGACAGCTGTCCGATCTTATGAAGACGGACCATATTTTTCTTCGATTATGGGCTATAGCGGAAAGATCTCGAAAGATGAATTGGAAAAGTATCCCGCGTATCTTATGACGGACTATGTGGGGAAAATAGGTCTCGAGTATAGTTATGAAAAATATTTGCGGGGAGTCCACGGAAAAGAAAAGGTGGAAGTTGATTCTTCCGGAAACGTCAAGAAAAATTTAGGCGTTGACAACCCGGTTAACGGGGATGATTTGCATTTGAGCATCGATGCCGATCTTCAAAAAAAGATTCAAGACACCCTTCAAGCGAAACTCCAAGAGACCGGCACGAAAACGGCTTCTGCCGTGGCTATTGATCCAAGAAATGGCGAAATTCTTGCCTTGGTTAACCTGCCGAGCTATGACAACAATATGTTTGCCAAGGGGATTTCCTTGGATGATTATAAGGCGCTCATTACGGATCCGGACAAACCAATGTTTAACAGAGCCATTAGCGGCGAATATCCTCCCGGTTCGACATTCAAGCTCTTGGTTGCCTCCGCGGCGCTTCAAGAAGGAACAATCACACCCAGCACCACTTTGGACTGTCCGGCCGAGATTGACATTGGCAGTTACAGGTTTCCGGACTGGAAACCGCATGGCCTTACCGATGTCAGGAAAGCGATCGCGGAAAGCGTCGACATCTTTTTTTATGCAATTGGCGGAGGCTGGAACGGCATAACCGGAATCGGAATAGATAAGATAAAAAAATACGCCGATGAGTTCGGTTTAGGCCACACCCTCGGCATTGATATTCCAGGTGAAGCGCCAGGACTTATTCCCGACCAGGCCTGGAAGCAGAATAAGTTTGGAGAGCATTGGTATGTGGGCGATGATTATCACTGCGCCATCGGGCAGGGATTTATTACGGCAACGCCTCTTCAGATTGCAAATTATACCGCGGCCGTTGCCAATGGCGGAACGGTTTATAAGCCGCATTTAGTGACTTCAATTGAAAAAAATGACGGAACGGAAGAGAAAATCGGATCCGAAGCGTTAAGCCGCAACTTTGTTTCCCAGTCCAATCTGGAAGTCGTGCGGGAAGGAATGCGGCAGACGGTGATATCGGGAACCGCCCAGCCGCTAAAAGATCTTCCTGTTCCGGTGGCGGGAAAAACCGGGACGGCCCAATTCGGAGGCGAAAACAAGACCCATGGCTGGTTTACATCGTTTGCTCCTTATGATAATCCGCAAATCGCGCTGGCGGTTTTGGTGGAAGGCGGAGGAGAAGGTTTTAGTACTGCCGAACCGGTGACGCATGACGTTTATCAATGGTATTTCGGAGATCGGAATAAAAAATAGCTTTTATGATTGACAGGTTTTTTGTTTTCGATTATCATTCTGGTTGTTATATAATTTTTTTCTGAAAAATAATGACAAAATATCTCACTCCCGAAGGCCGGAAAAAACTGGAAGAAGAACTGGAGACGCGGAAAAAAGAAACACGCCTGAAGATCGCGCTGATCATCAAAGAAGCCAAGGAACAAGGTGATTTATCCGAAAATGCCGAATATACCGAAGCCAAGCGGCAGCAATCGGACAATGAGCGGCGCATCATGGAGCTGGAAAACCAGATCCGCACTTCCCAAATAGCAAGCTTTGTAAAGGGAAGCGGAGTTGTTCAAATGGGCTCAAAAGTCAGATTGAAATTCAACGGGGAAGAACAGCTTTTTGATATTGTCGGATCGAACGAGGCTGATCCCTTGGGTGGCAAAATTTCCAATGAATCACCGCTTGGGAAAGCGCTGATGGGGAAAAAGGCCGGGGACAAGATAATGGTCCAGACGCCCGGCGGGGAAAAGAAATACGAGATTCTGGAAGTGAAGTAATTTTTTGGGTATTTTAGCAATCCCAGCCTTATGCTTAGGACGGGGTTGTTTTTTTGCGAGAAAAATATATAATAAGAAAGGTATAAATTAGGCATTATTTTTATGTTTTGGGCGGACAAGCTTGTCGAGCAAATCAAAAAAGAATACAGGGAAAAAATTGAAAGCGGCAAACCGCTTATTATTCGCGATGAAAAAACAGCTTCCGGGCGGGTGCATGTCGGATCGTTGCGCGGCGTTGCAATCCATGGCATCATTTCGGAAATCCTCGAGGAAAATGGCGTGAAAAATAAATTTCTTTATGAGATAAATGATTTCGATCCCATGGATGGTTTGCCGGTTTATCTTGATAAAGAAAAATTCGAGCCCTTTATGGGAATGCCGCTTTGCAATATTCCCAGCCCGGACGGAAAGGCGAAAAATTACGCCGAATACTTTGGGGAAGAATACATCGGGGTTATTCATGAATTGGGCTTCGAACCGGAATTTTACCGCGCGAGCGACTTATATAAAAAAGGAAAATATAACGAGGTTATCAGGATCGCTATTGAAAACGCCGACAAGATAAGGGATATTTATAAAAAAGTTTCCGGTTCGCAAAAAGAAGATCAGTGGCTGCCGGTGCAAATTATTTGTGAAAAATGCGGCAAAATAAGCACGACCCGGGCCTTCAGTTTTGACGGTGAAAAAGTGGAATATGAATGCGCTGAGGATGCTGTTTCCTGGACCCGTGGCTGCGGATATAAGGGGAAAAATTCGCCCTTTGACGGAAACGCCAAACTTCCCTGGAAAGTGGAGTGGGCGGCCAAATTCAAGGTTCTTGGAGTTGATATCGAAGGGGCAGGAAAAGACCATTCCACCAAAGGAGGTTCGCGGGACATTGCGGACGCAATCTGCCGGGAAGTGTTCAATTGTCTTCCGCCTTTCAATATTCCCTACGAGTTTTTCAACGTGAGCGGAAAGAAAATGTCGTCTTCAAGGGGAGAGGGTTCATCCTCGCGGGAAATCGCCGATACTCTTCCGCCGGAACTTTTGAGGCTTCTTCTTTTAGGAAAAGATCCCAAGCGGGTGATAGATTTTATTCCGGACGGAGACACTATTCCGGTTCTTTATGACACCTATGACAAGATGGCTGAGGCATATTTTGCGGCAGAAGACGGCGATTATCCCAGAATTTTCAAGCTGATGCATAAAAACCGCGAAGAAAAAACAAAGAAAAGGTTCCTGCCAAGATTTTCCCAAATGGCTTTTATTGTTCAAATGCCGCATATGGACAATTTCGAGGCGTTTGAAAAATTGAAAGAAGCTCCGTTTGCAGACGAGGACAGAAAAGAAATTGAATATCGCGCCGGATACGCGAAAAGGTGGCTCGAAAAATTTGCTCCGGAGGACTTCAAATATGAACTTCAGGAAGGCAAAATTCCGGAGGCGGCCACAACTTTTTCGGCGCGGCAAAAAGAGGGTCTCGCTAAAATTCTGGAATATATCAAATCGCAAAAAAAGCTTGATGGTCAGGAACTTCATACCAAAGTCCACGACATAAAAAAAGAAATGGCCATTGAGCCAAAGGAGCTTTTTTCGGCGATATATATAAGTTTTTTGGGCAAGGACCGCGGTCCCAAAGTCGGCTGGTTTTTGAGTGTCCTCGACCGTAATTTTCTGGAAAAAAGGCTCGAGGATGTGATAAAATAAATTATTAATCTTAACTTTTATGCTCGACATCAAATTCATCCGAGAAAACAAGGATGCGATAAAAGAAGCGATAAAAAACAAGCGGATTGATTTAGATTTGGAAAAATTGCTCGAGATCGACGAAGAGAGAGTACGGCTGCTCCAGCAGCTGGAAATATTGCTAGCGAAAAAAAATAATTTGAATGATGAAATCAAAGATGCAAAGGATAAAGACGAAATCATCGCGAAGGGCAAACATATTAAAGAAGAAATTTTGGAAATTGAGCCGAAGTTAAAAGACGTCAAGCGAAAATTCGAAGAGTTGATGGTGAAAGTTCCTAATTTGATTTCGTCTGATACGCCAATCGGCAAGAGTGAGGAAGACAATGTTGAGATAGAGAAATGGGGAGAGATTCCAAAATTTGATT
>JAVHPA010000120.1:0-1720 GCA_036170345.1 Candidatus Moraniibacteriota bacterium | reverse complement strand
GGGATGGAAGAAATGGCCGCCGGATCCGGAAAAGGAAGAATTTCAGCGGGAATAGACAGTTTGCCAAAAATGGGTCAGACAGTGGACAAGATGAAGGGATGGCTAAGGAAATTCTTGCCATAAAGGTAATAATTTCCAAATCCTAAATCCAAAATACGAAATTCCAAACAATATCAAAAACCAAAATTCAAAAAAAACTGTTTAGGAATTTAGCTATTTGAATTTTGAATTTGTTTAGGATTTGAGATTTTGGATTTAGGATTTTTAGATTCTTGACACAAAAAACCCCCTTGTGCTAGAGTATTCTACTGGATTAATACGAATTATTTAGACTTTATAAAAACCTTATGGCCGAGATAAAACCCGAAATTGAAACTTTTGCCCGAATAAAAGTAGTCGGAGTGGGCGGTTCCGGCGTCAATGCCATCAGCCGCATGATTGAATGCAAACTGAAAGGCGTTGAGTTCGTGGCGATCAACACTGATGCCCAGGCTCTTCATCATTCCAAGGCTACGGAAAAAATTCACATCGGAAAAAACCTGACCAAAGGCTTGGGAGCCGGAATGAATCCGGAAATCGGACGCCAGGCTGCCGAAGAAAATCGGGATGAAATTCACGAGGTCTTGAAAGGCGCGGATATGGTTTTTATCACCTGCGGACTCGGGGGCGGAACGGGAACTGGAGCTTCGCCTATTGTGGCGGAAGCGGCCAAAGAAGCCGGCGCCCTGACAATCGCGGTGGTCACCAAGCCTTTTAGTTTTGAGGGCGCGCAAAGAAGGGCGATAGCCATGGAAGGTATTGAAAACCTGAAAGACAGAGTGGACGCTCTTATCATTGTTCCTAATGATCGTTTGCTTCAGATTATTGATCGCAAAACGACTCTCATAAACGCCTTTCGAGTGGTGGATGATATACTGCGGCAAGGCGTGCAAGGGATATCCGACCTCATTACCAAACCCGGCATTGTCAACGTTGACTTTGCCGACGTGAGGGCAATTCTTCAAGACTCTGGATCAGCTCTTATGGGAATCGGAATAGCAGCTGGAGAAAATCGGGCGGCTCAAGCAGCCAAATTGGCGATCAACAGCCCGCTTCTTGAATTTTCGATCGACGGGGCTAAGGGCATCCTCTTTAACGTAAGCGGCGGACCCGATATTGCTATGCTTGAAATCAACGAAGCCGCGAATATCATCACGGAAAGTATTGATCCAAACGCCAAAGTTATTTTCGGCGCCACCATTGATGAATCAGCCAAGAAGGGCGAGATTATTCTGACAGTGATTGCGGCCGGTTTTGATTCCGATGCCATCAGCGAACCTTCTATTTCTTCCCCGGCCAGCCAATCGGCGGCCTTTCAGGAAGCCAAAAAAAATCTTTTCGATGAAGGAGAAACCAAATTTTCGGCGACGCCATCGCTAGTCGGATCTCCCAAAATTGAAGAAAAACCGAAATTTATCATTGAGGAAAAAGTTGCTCCCAAGCCCAAGAGAAATATCAGTTTTGAATCGAAAGTCAGCTCTGTCGGCGAGGACGAAGACGACGAACTGGAGATCCCGGCGTTTATCAGGCGGAAAATGAAGAAGTAGCGAAGATACAATTGCGAATTTAGATAATACTAAAAAAAGAGCCTTTATAAGCTCTTTTTTTAGTGCACATAGTTTAAAAGGCCTACAAGATGAGATACATAGGTAACACTCAAGATTTAACAAAATTGTCCGAT
>JAVHPA010000119.1:0-1725 GCA_036170345.1 Candidatus Moraniibacteriota bacterium | reverse complement strand
GGCTGGTGCTGGCTTCCATCAGATCCAAAACTTCTTTTTCTTTGAGCGGCGGCAAGATATTTTCCGTCACGGGAATTTTTTCTCCGTAAGCCTTTAGATACCCATCAAATTTAATCGTTGAACCGTTAGCTTGCAAAAGATATTTATTTTTCTCTCCGTCCGCCTTGATTGTAACCTTTACCGAGTTCAGCACCGCCGGCTGCATTTGGCAGGCCATCATCCTTTTCCAGATTAGCCGGTAAAGGCGCAGCTGTTTTTCCTCCAAGGAGCCGAGTTCGTCCGGGGTCTTGGCTGTATCAGTCGGCCGAATAGCTTCGTGAGCCTCTTGAGCGCCCTTGGATTTGGTCTTGAAAAATCGCGGATCGGAAAGCGCGTAATCTTTTCCAAAAAGTTTTTCAATAGTTTTCCGGGCGGCCAGCATGGACTCAAGGGACAGATTCATGCTGTCGGTTCGCATATATGTAATGAAGCCCTGCTCATAAAGTTTCTGCGCCAGCATCATAGTGAGTTTTGCGGAAAATCCCAGAGAATTGATAGCGGCTTGCTGGAGAGTTGAAGTGGTGAAGGGAGGCGGCGGGGTGCGGTTCATTTCTTTCTTGATAATTTCCCGGACGCTGTAAGCCGCTTTTTCGAGTTCCGCTTTTATAACCTTCGCCGTTTTTTCATCGGCAATAATCGATTTTCTGGTCTTGTAATCGCCGGCGAAAAGCTTGAGAGTGATGACCTCTTCAATCTTTTTCTCGTTTTGTTGGGTCAGCCCGGCCTCGAAAGGTTTCAAGACTAAGTCTTCTTGGGAAGACTTAGTCTTGTTTAAAATGGCGGAAATCGTCCAATATTCTTCTTTATTAAACTTTTCAATTTCCCGTTCGCGCTCGGCAATGAGGCGCAAAGCGATTGACTGCACGCGTCCGGCCGAAAGTCCGCGCCGGATCTTGTCCCAGAGAAAAGGCGAGAGTTCAAATCCCACCAGCCGGTCCAAGATCCGGCGGGCCTGCTGGGCGTCAACCAGATCGAAATTTAGCTCCCGGGGGCTGTCCAAAGCCTTTTCAATGGCTTTTTTAGTAATTTCGTGAAAAACGATCCGGTTTTTTTCTTCGGGATTGAGATCAAGAATTTCCGAAAGATGCCAGGCAATGGCTTCTCCTTCGCGGTCTTCGTCAGTCGCGAGAATCACATGCTCCGCTTTTTTTGCTTCCTTTTTGAGAATTTCAACTCTCTCTTCGGATTTGGGATTGATGACATATTGAGGCTGGAAATTTTTTTCAATATCAATGCCCATTTTCTTTTCCGGAAGATCGCGCATATGGCCATAGGAAGACAGCACCTTGTATTTTGGGCCTAAGAATTTGGAGATGGTCTTCGCCTTAGTGGGGGATTCGACAATAATTAACTTCATAAATTTAGTTCAAAGCGCAAAGTGCAAAGTGCAAAACCACAGCGTAAAGCTCAAAACTTACGATACTGTCATCCCCGCGAAAGCGGGGATCCAGTTTCTGCGCGATAATGTTGTATTTTTTCTGGATCCCGCATCAAGTGCGGGATGACAAAATAAAGTTTTTAGTTTTGAGTTGTGGCTTTGCGTTTTTAGTTTTGAGTTTTGCGCTTATAGTTTTATATAATTCTGTCCTCCCACATTTTTTACCGCGCCCTCAACTTCCATCATCGAAAGTGCTCCGTTCACGGTCGCTGCGTCCAGTTTAGTCATTTTTGAAATCCTGTCAATGT
>JAVHPA010000118.1:0-1726 GCA_036170345.1 Candidatus Moraniibacteriota bacterium | reverse complement strand
TTGCGGAGAACGTCCCGCGGATCCTCATCTTCGGGGACGCGGGGAAGATCAAAAGGATTGAGGTGGTAATTGGAGCTCAAAGAAATGCCGATAAAAGTTCCTCCCACGGCGTCGCAAAGATGCTGGTATTCGTTTTCCGGGTCAATGACGATCACTTCCGTCCCCATCATAAGCGAACGCAATATTTCCAGCTTTACGGCGTAGCTTTTTCCGGCGCCGGATTTGGCAAAGATCACCATATTGGCGTTTTCCATTTCGAATCGGTCAAAAAGCACCAGACTGTTGTTGTGCCGGTTGATGCCGTAAAGAATTCCGGTGTTGGAAGTGAGGTCTGATGACACGAAAGGAAAGGTGGTGGCCAAAGGGGAGCTATTCATGTTGTTTGAAATCGCCAGCTCGTCGTTGGCCAGAGGCAAAGTGGAAGAAAAGCCCTGCTCCATCCGGAAAATGGCTTCTTTGACATAAACCAGGCGGGCTTCCAGAAGGGATTCTATGTTCCGGGCCGATTTATCCAGCTCTTCTTTGCTATTGGCATAAATTGTTATATATAAGCCATATTTGAAGAATTTTTCCGTGCCTTGCTGAAGCTGGTCGCGCAAGGATTCAATATCCTGAAGGGCGGTTTCGAGAACCGGGTCGCGAACTTTTCCGGCTTCGCCTTCCAGATGGATTTGAGACTCAACTTGGGTGACGGAGCGGCGCAGGCTTTTCATAATTTCAACCGTTTCGATGGGGTGGACAAACATCGAAATATCCATGGGAATGTCGAGGTTTATGATGGGTGAAAACCAGCTGGTCTGAAGGTATCGGGGATAAGTGGTCGCAAAAATAGTTTTAGCAAAGGTGTCGCCAACCTGAAAAAAACTGCTGTTAAACCGGATGGCCGAGGGCGCGATCAAATCCGTTACGGAAGATATCCCTTCGTGATAAATCTTTTCAATGGCGGATCCGGGCGCAGTCGTGTCGATTTGGCTCGGTTTGGTTTTATTTTTTTTGAGGAAATCCAACATAAAATTAAATTTGGCTTAGGTTCAGCTTTTCCGCTTCTATTCTCTCCGCCGATTCAATGACGGTCGGATTGTAGGCGTTGAAATAGAGTTCAATGAGCTCTTCGGTTTTGAGAGGCGCCATCCGGATGCCGGTGCCGGCCAGTCCGGCCATAATATGGTCCGTTCTTTGCCAAAGCTGGTTTTTGTAATTTTCAAATTCCATCTGTTTTTCGAGAATGGCCTGCTTGGGATTGAGGGCGATTTTTATCCGATCCAAAAATCCCTCCTCTTTTCCCTCGGTGAGGGCGAAGGGAACCACGATATAGAATGTTTTAGTCATGATGCTGGCCGCTGCTACCATATTTTTGATGAAAGCGCGGTATTCGCTGATCTGCATACGCAACAGTTCATTTTCCTGCGCCCGTTCTTTTTCCGTGAGCAGTTCCAGATAGGGATTGATGTCCAGGCGGCTCGAGCTCACCAAAATTTGAATCGGGAAATCGAGGGAGTTCAGGAACTTCTGATAGGACGCCACGATGGCTTCCTGTTCCTGGGTTCCCTTGAGGTCGAAGTTGACCGATGACACCATCAAAACAGCGCGCAAAGTGCCGTTTTTGAGGATCACGACGTTGTCTTTTATCTCCTGGATATCAACGTATTGCTGGGCGCTTTTCCCGGCGCTTTCGTTTCTGGGTAAATTTTTTGAGTGAAGCGGCTCCATAAAATAAAATTTCTAA
>JAVHPA010000117.1:0-8117 GCA_036170345.1 Candidatus Moraniibacteriota bacterium | reverse complement strand
CACAAAATCATCCAAATTTTTGTTGGAAAATTTTACCTTTCCGCGGATAACATCCTCGAATTCCGTCTCCCCTGTTTCCGGAACATCAAAGCGTATTACGTATTTTTCGCCGTTTTTTATTCTTTTCTTAGCTTCCTCCAATGAAACCGTTTTGAGGCATAATTTATCATAGGCCGGAGCCAATTTAGCCTTCTCTTGAACCGCCCGCAGGCTGTCCAGCCGCTCCGGAGTGCAAAAACAATAGTAGGCTTTCCCCTTTTCCACTAGTTCATACGCGTATTTTTTGTAAATTTCCAACCTTTTTGATTGGATATAGGGGCCATATTCCCCTTTTTCAGTAATAGTACCTTTTTTATCGGCGAAAACGCCTTCGTCGGGCAAAATTCCCGCCCATTCCAAAGATTCGAGCATTCTTTCGATGGCTCCCGGGACAATTCTTTTCTGGTCCGTATCTTCGATCCGGATGAAAAAATCACCGCCGTATTTTTTGGCGTACAAAAAATTATAGAGCGCTGTCCGCAGGCTCCCGATATGCAAATAGCCGGTCGGGCTGGGCGCAAAACGCACTCTCGCTTTTTTGTTCATTTTTTTCATAGCAGGTAAATTCTTATCTGAATAAGGGCAAAGATCACCAACACCGGGATAAACAAGCTCCTTGAAACAAAGAAAGCCGTAGGATTGTTAAAAATTCTCCAGCGGGAAAGAAAACCGAAACGGGCCATGCTGTTCAAAGTTAGAAAGGCGGTTCCAAAAAGAAAGAAAAAAAGGATAAAAATCATCAGGGCCAGGAAATCCGCCAGAAAAAATGCAGAAGTTATTAATCGGCCGAAAATAAATTCTCTTATCGGAAGATAAAGCAGACCGATGAAAAATAAGTATGACAGAATCAAAGCGCCCGCCATCCTTTCGATCTTGGAAAGGACATCTTCTTCATACTGTTGATTGGAAATAAGGAGAGCCAAAAAGAAAATAACGAGCGTAATATAAACCAAAATTTTTAGGATTGGATCCCACTCAACATTGAAAAGCGCCACCAAGGTGGCCAACCCGAACACTATAGATAATATTGATGTGAAAACACGATTTCCAGACATTGATTATTTTCTTGTCAAAGCTAAAAAAGGAAAGATTATCACCGCGCGGCAGATTCTTCTGATTCTTTTCGGCTCCTCGAGAAGCCGCCACAGCCATTCCAGACCCATCTTTTGCATTGCTTTCGGCGCTCTTTTGAAGCGCCCGGTTAAAAAATCAAAAGCGCCCCCTACTCCGACGAGGATTTTGGCCTTTGGGAATTTAGCCCGATTTTCCAATATGAATTTTTCCTGTTTCGGTATGCCGAAATTGACGAAAACTATTTCGGCTTCTCTTATTATAGCATTTGGGGAATTGTTTTGGCTACCCCCAAAATACTCCGATTTTGCGGATAAATCAGGATATTTTTCCCTTATTGCCCGCTCAATTTCGTCCGGCGTACTCAAGCTGTTTTTGGCTGCAACTACTAATATTTTCAACTTTCTTTGATTGGCCGTCTCCAATAAAAAATCAGCCAGATCGACACCCGCGAATCTGGCTTTTATGGGTTGTTTTTTTAGCCTACTTATCAGTTTCAGCCCAAATCCGTCGCAAATGTTCAAGTCCGCGCCATTAAGAATATCTCGATAATTTTCGTCCTGATGCGATGCGAGAATAATTTCGGGATTGAGAGTGGTGATGAATTTTTGCCGGGGGCTATTATCAAGGATATGTAAAATTTCTTCTTTTATTTCCTCAACAGAAAAATTGTCGATTCTCACGCCAAGAATTTTACTGCCATCAGTCGTTCCCATTTATTTGTGATTTGTTCTTAATTCGCAGGCCTTATTCCATCCCCATCTGATATATGCTTGCCGTGTCTGATTTTTTATCGGAATGGATCTCGGCTTTGTCCGCTCCGTATACTCCGAAGGTTATATCGTTTTCGCCCGGTTTGATATTTGGAAGATCGGCAGTGATGCTTTGCTTCTGGCTGATCGCTGTAATATATTTGCTGTAAACTTCTTCACCATTGAGAAAAACCTTGATCCACAAAGGTTTTGTTATTTTCAGATTGAAATTCAGACGGCTTTTTTGCGTCTCTGATGACATATTGACCAGTTTCATGCCCGCGCCGTTTTCCGCCCAGCGTTGAAGTCCGTTTTTGGCATCGCTCTTCCCCACCCAATGCGTATTAGAAATATCCATCGCAAGAAACATATGTTTTGGAGTCTCGGCTTGGTTGATTTTACAGGCATACAAATAATCATCTTCATATTCATCAGCACACTTTATCACGCTTGCGATATAGGCTTTGGTAGGATAGAGCATATTTGGATCGCCCTTTTCCGGGTTTCCCTTAAGACTCGCTTTATCCAGGATTATCCATCGAATATTGTAATAGTTGAGTATTTCGCTTGAAATGTCATAATAAGAATTTTTCACGATATCGCTATCATTGCTGTTGTCGCCATCGGGAATGCCGTAGAGCAATGATCGAATGATCGGCGTACCTTTTTGAAATGTGTAGCCTTCTCCGTTGACTCTTGCAAAATCATATCCGTTGATCGTATTTTTGCGATGAATGCTTTTCCAAACCAAATCGCGCGAGGCGAAATCATAACTGGTGCTTCCCGGAACTTCAAGGACGCTGTAATTTTCCTTGTCCTGGCCCAATCTTTCATAAAACGATGAATGCAACAGGGAATTGGTTTTGAGGGGAACGGCCAGAAATTCGAGGATAATAATTAATCCGATAATAGAGTAAAATATTACGGAACGCCTATCTATTTTTTTATTTTCTATTTCGTCTTTGTTTTTAATTTTTAATTTGAAATTTGAAATTTGAAATTTCAGATATGCTGTTCCCCACGCCGCCATGATCGAAAATCCCAGCATTGAATAAACAAAAAGTCTCCCGACTGTGCGGATATTCTTATAAAATGGAAGATATTGATAGACAAGGAAATACGGCATCTTGACCGGCGGGTCGAGAACTCCCTTGTAATGGAGATACGGTCCCCATGACAAAACATAGAAACCGAGCGCAATTGCCAACCAAAAAAATATGCCCTTGACGGCCTGTCCCCTTTTCTTCATGTACTTCCCGAAGATAATTCCCAAAAGCGATAATAGAAGCACTGAATATCCGGCAAAGACCGAGAAATCACTAGAGGACTTTCTTTCAAACTGCTCTCTCAAATTCTGAAAAGCTTTCGGCCAAAAGGGGTGGAAAAGCGGCGTGACGAAAATGCTCAAAGAGTCGTTTGAATACTTCACCGCTGATTTGAGTCCGGCGTCGAGATAGTTGTGGCCAGAACCGGCAATGGTGAAAAGTGATCGAAACATAAAAAAGAAAACGACGGAGAGAAAAACGAGAGCTGACCCAGTGTAGAGCCAAAGCTTTGGACGAAGAAATATTTTTGGCTCGGCTATCGCTTTGTAAACAATAAAAAAAAGGATAAACAGGGCTGTGAAGGCCAGCATCTGATGCTCGGCCAGTCCGATGAGAACGAGGAACAAACCGGCCAGCGAGAAATTTTTGAGGCTTAAGTCGTCGAAAAATCTGAATACATACAAAGCAAAAAAAGGCAGCCATTCCTGATGCATCGTTCCGACATTCGTGCCAAGCGCGTTGTGAATATGGAACGGAGAGAAAGCGAAAATAATTCCGGCAATGAGTGAAGCCAGCTTGTTTTTTATAAAATGATTCGCGAGAAGATACGCCCCAAAACCGGAAAGGATGAACGACAGGAAAAAAAGCAGATTGTAGCTGGCTATCCGCCCGATCAGGAGCTGGAAATAAGCATAAATCGTGACTATATTGAATTCTGATCTCTTGATCAGCTCGAAAGTCCCGGCAAACAGGCCTTTTTCGGAAATAAAATTGGCCCGATCCCCCGCTACCCCGATAACTTGCATAGTATCCGATCCGGAACTGGCAACGGATGAAAAAAAATGGCCGGCCACGGGCCAGGTGAGAATGATAGTGAGTATGGTGAAAAACAGAATTACATATAGCTTTTCATGTTTAGAGTTGAACATAAATTTACTAACTGCCTAATTTCTAATTGATCTAATTTCTAAACAAACCCCAACCACCAATATCCAACGAACAAAGTTTTGGTTTTAGGTTTTGGGATTTATTTAGGTCAATTAGAGTAATTAGATATTAGAAATTCTATTCATATTTTCCTCTCCAATTATTCATTCTGATTCGCAAAAGGTCCCAGATCATATTTGCCGGATCGCGGAATATCCGAAGGGATCTCGAAGGCGGATTTTGGAGATGGATCGGAAGCTCTTTGATCTTATATTTATTTTTATTCGCAACAAATATAACTTCCGCGTCAAAAGCGAATCTTTTTACGGTGAGCTTGGGAAAAATTTCCATCGCCGCCTCGCGCCGGAAAACCTTGAAGCCGCACTGCGTGTCTTTTACGTTCCAATTATTGGTGATCATCATTCTGATCAGCCGAAAGGCTCTTTCCATAACTCTGCGATGGAATTGAACCGGCCGAACGATCTTGAGGCCCGGAACGAATCGCGACGCAATAACAATATCATGTTTGTTTTTTATTTCCGCTATGAACTTTTCAAGTTCTTCGACAGGAATACCGAGATCGGAATCAAGAAACATCACTATTTCGTTCTCTTTATTACTCGCAAGCACTCCATCTCTAATCGCGCCTCCCTTGCCCTGATTATCGGCATTATCAATAACCTTCATTCTGATTTCCTGTTGCAGGCCTGCAAGTTCCTCCTTGGTATTGTCCCGGCTTCCATCGTTTACGGCAATTATTTCGTAGCGGTCAAATCTTTGCTTCAGGTAATCATCAATTCTCTTGATATTTTTCTGGATGTTCTTGCCCTCATTGAAGCAAGGAGTGACTACCGATATTTTGGTGTTTCTCATAAGTTCGGCTTCAATCTCACATTTCTTAATCTACTATATATCACATAATTTTTCCAGAGCCTGCTTCCCTATTTATTTTAAAATATCTTTCCAAAAAATCCTTTTCGAATTCTCTTCTGCCTCCCCTTTTGGAATAAAATTTCCATTCTCTTTTGGATTTAATTTGTACACGATGAGCGCTCCGAATTTTTTTTGCGATAAAATATCAAAACTCTCTTTGTTTTTCAGGCTGAAATTTTTGCTGCGGGTCAGCCCAAGGGCATAAAAACAGCCGTCCTGACCGCCATTAAAATTATCAATATAATCTGTATTTAAATTATTGAGCGAAAGCATGTATTTTGAAGGCGATTTATATTCCGCGCTGGTGCTTATGTAAACAAGCGGCTTGTCGCAATCGCTTTTGATAAAATCCGCCGCTTTTTCAAGATGCCAGAGCACTATCCCGTCACGAGCCTTGAGAATGATTGTCCTTTGGGGATAGATTCCTTTCTTTTGGGCAGACTTTATCTCTTTGAACCACAAATAAGTTCCGTATAAATTTCCGACGAGCATGATCGTCAAAACCATAATTATGGGTATTTTCCATATTTTTTTATTTTTCTCCCAGAAATATTTCGCTATAAAACCAATAAATATAAATGGCAAAGCAAGAAGTGGCAAATAGAAACGCGGCCGAATTTGATAAGCGATGGGGATATAAATGAGAAAATACGCGAGAAACCAGAGAACCGAGAGAAGCAAGAATTTTTTCTTGAGGCTGTTTTTTTCAGAGCGATAAAATTTTACCGCCAGGAGCAGTCCCGGAATGATCAAACCGAACCAGGCAATAATCGCCGGCGCAAGGCTCGCTTTTTTGTTGATCCAGCTCGTCACGATTAAAAACCAGTTCTGTCCCCAATAGCGGAAATTGCGCAAAATATTCTCCCAGAGGCTGTGATGGGAAGGTTTGTTTTTGACAGCCGCCAAAAATGCGGCCGTGTCTTTTCCATGAGTGACAATTTCGTGAGCGGCAACCGGCAAATACACTAAGAGGATCATTCCCAAAAAAACCAGAATCTTTTTCCAACCCACATTTTTTTTGATTTCTTTCCGACTGAAAAACAAGAAAATCACCGTGATAACCGGCAATGTCGCAAATGACAAAAAATGAAGCTGAGTTGAGATCGCAAACGATAGTCCGGCAATGATCATCCAGCGCAATTTGTATTTCACTTTCTCGTCGAAGATACTGATAAGGGCATACAAATAGAGTAAGTTGAAAAAAACCAGTGAATTCGGGTTCCAAGCGAAGCGGGAATATTCGATCCCCAAAAAGCAAAGGGCATAAAGCCCTGCAAGAACCATCGACCAATCGCGGGAAAAATATTTCTTAAGGAAAAGATATAAAAGCGGAATGGACAGAATCGAAAAAAACAAATCCGGATATGCCAGCACTGGCGGAGAAACACTCTGGAAAATAACGGCCGATATATACTGGAAATAATAAAACGCAGGCCCCAAATTCACGCTCGTTCCCCCGGCCTTCGGCCCGAGAAGCGGCAGCCATCCTGGCCCATTCATAAAGGCATTTTTGATCGTGGTCGCGTCCCGCGCCTGATCCATTTTGAAAAAAAGCCAATCATGAAAATGATAGACGCGGAAAAAAATTGCAAGCGCTATGACCGCCGCAAAAACAATAATTTTCCAGTTTTTTTTGAGATAATCGTTCATCAGAAAGTTTTTGAAAATTTCACGCCGTATTTTCGAAACCAATGCCCTATCTCGCGGCCGCTGACTTTTTTGTTTTTCTGAATAGCACGCCGCTTTTTGACAAGATTCGGAAAATTCGCAATGACGCTTCCCCACGCCCTCAAAATTTCTTTCGCAACCGCTGATTTTTTTTGTCCCGAAAATTCCGCGTTTTTCCTTCCTTTTCTCATTATAACCCGAAAAAGCAAAAAAATATACCTGATTGGTGTGAGAATAAGGAGAATGACCGCCAGTCGGAAAAGAGAATAATTTTTGATCAGTGTAAAAAACCGGTTGCGGTTGAGATAGTAGACCTTGAATCCTGAAATTATGTTGGTCGTGGCGCTGTGGACGTGGTACGCGACTGCTCTCGGGCAATAGAATGCCTTGAATCCCGCCAGTCGCATTCGCCAAGCCAGATCCAAATCCTCATAATAGGCAAAATAATCATTGTCGAAATATTCGCCCTCCGACAATTCGGTTTTTCCCAGAGCTTTTCGGGAAAGAAGGGATGCCGTGCCGTTCGCGCCGAAAATTTCTATTTCGTCTTCGTACTGTCCTTTATCTTTTTCACCATAACCCCGATTCACCGCCACTCCGTCAACGCTCAAGAGAATTCCCGCGCAGTCTATATTGTTTTGGTCATAAAAATTGAGAATTTTAGGTTGAATCGAACCGGCTTCTGGATGTCTCTGGCTGCAATTTATCATATTTTCAATGAATTTTTCGTGAAGTTTCGTATCATTGTTAAGTACTAAAATATAGGATACGGCCTCGTCTTCAAGCGCTTTTTTAATTCCCGAATTATATCCGAAACAAAAACCAGTATTTTTTTCAAACTGAATAATTTCCGTTTCGGGATAATTTTCCCGCACAAAACCAACCGACTCGTCTTCCGATCCATTGTCCACCAGAATAATTTTGAAATCCCTATAGCTCTGAGCTCGCAGCGAATCGAAGCAGTCTTTCAGATATTTTTTTCCGTTCCAATTGGCAATGATGACAGCGGTTTCGATCATCAAACTATGCGATTATATATTAGAAAAATTACGGTTGAGAATTTTTTTTCTCATTCAAGATATATATTCCTATTTCTCCAAAATTTTGATACCGCTGAATCGGAAATCCTCTTGTATTATCCAACCACCCTCCCTCCCCTCTTCTTCCGACCCAAAAAATAGGCGCATCGGACGGAATAGCATTCAGATTTTTTAGCTCCCTTAGAAGAGTAATATTTTTCTCTTGCAGCACATAAAATAACGGGAGGTAATAATTTTGCATATATTTGCCCTCGGCTATCATATAAACTTTTTTTTGAGAATTTGTCTGGGAAATTATATAGTCACGCATCTGATCGAGCTCCCCCAAAACCACATATTGCGGCTGGCTATGGTTGTTTGTCGCATATAATTTTGCTTCGGCGAAAATAGTATTGAAATTGAATCCAACTATTAGCGCCCCA
>JAVHPA010000116.1:0-1745 GCA_036170345.1 Candidatus Moraniibacteriota bacterium | reverse complement strand
GAAAAATGGGAGGATCATGTTGATTGGGCGGACGTGATCATCCTTGACGACACCGGATTTGGAGAAATTGCTGAAAAATTGCGAAAAAAAGGAAAACTGGTTGTGGGCGGAACGGTCTATACCGACCGGACGGAAGAAGACCGGGAGTTCGGCCAGGAAGAAATGAAAAAATTTGGAATGAGCATCCTTCCAAATTTCAACTTTTCTAATTTTGATGAAGCCCTGGAATTCCTTCGAAAAAATCCCGGACGCTATGTTTTTAAACCCAATGGAAAAGTGGCCGATGAAAAAAATCTTCTCACGATCGGCGAAGAGGATGACGGGAAAGATATGATCGAAGTGCTTGAGAACAACAAGTCGGTCTGGTCAAAAAAAATAGAAAGTTTTCAGTTGCAAAAATATGTGGCGGGCGTTGAAATTGCCACGGGAGCTTTTTTCAACGGGAAAAATTTTATTCATCCCATCAACATCAATTTTGAGCACAAAAGGCTGTTCCCGGGCGATCGAGGGCCATTTACTGGCGATATGGGAGCTCTGATGTACTGGTCGGCGCCGAATTCAATATATAACAACACTCTTCTTAAGATGGAAAGTGTTCTGGCGGAGCACGGGTATGTCGGTTATTTTGACATCAACTGCATCGTGAACGGACGGGGGATTTATCCGCTTGAATTTACGGCTCGCTTCGGCTACCCTACCATCAGCACCCAAGTGGAAGGAATGACCGAGCCGATGGGAGAGTTTCTGTATAAGCTGGCCAGCGGGGAAAATTTTGAGATCAAAACCAAAAAGGGATTTCAGATCGGAGTAGTGCTGGCGGTCCCGCCGTACCCGTTTTACAGCGAGGAAATCACTTCTCTCTATAAAGACGCTTCCATTTTGTTCAAAAATAAGACCACGATGGAAGGAATCCATTGGGGAGACGTAAAAATGATTGACGGGGTGCTGAAGCTAGCTGGAGAGTCGGGGTACGCCCTTATTGTTACAGGATCGGGCATAACCGTGGAAGATGCCAGAAAACAAGCCTATAACCGCATAAAAAACATCCGCCTCCATGATATGTTTTTCCGCGTTGACATAGGCACCCGCTGGTTTCAGGACAGCGACAAGCTTCAGTCGTGGGGATATATTCAATAAGTTAATAATTAATCGTTAAAGAATCAAAATTTTATGAAAAAAATTTTGATTCTCCAGCGACCGCAAAAATAATGATTTCAAACGCACAAACTCTCAAACTAACCAGAACCAAAGAAGCCGTTTTTGCGACAATTTTTACGGCGCTGGCGGTTTATGCGCCGATGCTGGTCCATCATTTTGGCGGCGTGGCGGCGGGAAGGATTTTTTTGCCGATGCCTTTTTTTGTTCTCGCGGCCGGGCTTCTTCTCGGATGGCGGGCGGGGCTCGCGGCGGGACTGGTGAGCCCGATTGTTAGTTTTCTCATATCCGGCATGCCGATGGCGAATATTTTACCGTTTATCACTATCCAACTTTGCGCTTATGGCTTGGCGGCGGGGATGCTGAAGGAGCGATATGGCGCATGGATTTCTCTGGCGGGCGGATTGATCGCCGGAATGCTGGCCAGCGGAATCGCTGTTTTGCTATTTTCTGAAATGAACGCGGCTGGGTATGTTCTCGGCGCCCTGAAAGACGGTTGGATCGGAATAGCTATTCAATTTGCCACTTTGCCAATTTTGGCATACTTTCTCAAAAAATATCTTGCCGATGAAAACAATATATAATCTTCA
>JAVHPA010000115.1:0-8190 GCA_036170345.1 Candidatus Moraniibacteriota bacterium | reverse complement strand
TTCGATTTTCGTAAGTCTTTTCCATTTCCTGCCGCGCCTGGTTGGCCAGTGGTCCAATTTCTTTTTTCTTTTCTGCTGGAAGATTTTTCAAATTCTTGAGTATTTTAGTAAGTTCCCCGTTCCGCCCGGCGTATTTCACTTTAATATTATAAAGTTCCTTCTCGTTTCGGGAATTTTGGATTTCAACCAAGAATTTTGATTTAATACTGATTATTTTCTCTTTATCCATAATATAAATCTAGCTCAAAAATGGGCAGAAGTCCAGAACTGTCAATTTTGAGAGTCAATATGATTAATTTTTGATTATCCCGATTTTTTCACCCTTTTTCTCATCTCCATATGTCTTTTTTGCAGTATTTCCAGTAACTTGCTCTCGTTTATAAGCTGATGGCGGCGTCCCTTAATAATGAACTGACCATTGATCATTAGGTCGCGCACCATACGGCCGCCATGAGTGATAAGGTTTCCAAGAAGGGTCATGGGATTTTTTTGGTCAAAAGGGACAAAACCGCGATCCTTCAGTTTCCAAAAGGCAAGGTCGGCTTTCATCCCTGGCATGATCCTTCCCCGGTCCGGCATATTAAGAACTCTGGCTCCATTCACGGTCATCATCTTAAAAAGGGATCCGAACTTAATTGTCCGGCTATAAAGATGCGTTATTCGAGTTTGATAAGCTTCCGACAAGAGATCTAAACGACTTTTGCTCACCACGCCGTCAGTTCCCAGGGAAAGAAATTTCGAACCACCGAAATCGCGAAATTTCCAAAGCGGGAATGTTCCGCTTTTATGGATGACATTCGAGGTGGGGAGATGAACAATTCCCACCTTATTCGCGACAAGTTTTTTGATCTCTTTTTCGGTGACATAGATCGAGTGGGACACGATAGCGCGGTTTGAAAGCAATCCGTACTTCTCAAGCATTTCAACTTCTCTTTTACCATGTTTCGCGACGCATTTCCTTTCCACTTTTTTGCTCTCCGCCATATGACAGGTAAAGAGAAGATTATGCTTATCTGAAAGCTCCTTTATTTCCTTCAGTATCCGGGCGTTGGCGCGATGAACATAATGCAAGGCGATAGCGAGATGTGATTCTGAATATTCCTTTTTTCGCAAAATTTCGCGGATGAGTTCAGGAGAATTTTCCGGATGTGAATTAGAAGCCACGCTCACCGCGTTTATGATATTTTGCTTTGTTGCCCGGGCCGCAGCTTCGATCGGAGAATACACGGCGAAATGGCTTAACGTAGTCGTAATACCGCCTTTTTGCTGTTCAGTCAGATCGCCGACTGTTGAAAAAGCATAATCTGCATTGCTCATCGCCCGCTCCCATAAGGGCATAGCCGCAATCGTTTTGTCTATCGACTCACCTTCATCCAAAGTCATAGCAGAGCGCATGAGGTACATCGGCGGATGGGAATGAGTATTTATAAATCCGGGAGTGACCACTATGCCGCCTCGTTTTCCGGCGTCATATACCAGATCAAACTTTTTGCCCTCGACTTTTTTGGAAGGCAAAAATTCCTGAATGGTGTCGCCCTTTATAATGATAGAATAATCAGTGAAACATCTCAATTTTTCCTTTTCGTCACAGGTGAAGGTAAAGGGAATATTGTGAATCAAGATATCTTGATTTTTTTTATTATTATGCTGAAACCGGCTATGTTCGTCTTTGTCATCCGCAAATGGCTGCGCTTTAACGGCGTTTTTTATTTTTTGTAATAATTTTCTGTGTGGCATTCGAGATTATTAAATAAAATAAAAAATGAGAATAAATTAAAACCATCCAAGTCTTTGGAGACTGGATATTTTTTGATTATATGTTTATTTCAATAATTCTTCAACCCCCAATGAAAAATTGTCACCCTTTTTGATTTCCCCGCTGATCATTTTTTTGACAATTTTGTCGCCAATCCGGTCTTGAATGAAGCGATCGATGGATCTGGCTCCGAATTTTCGGTCGTAGCCGTTTTGAACGACAAAATCAACTATTCCCGGTTCGAATTCCACATTAATGTTTTCCTCTTTTTTGAGCTTAAGAGCGTATCTTTCGAGTTGAAGCTTGGCCACTTTCATTATCTCAATTCTGCTCAAGGGATGAAAAAAAATCACTCCCTCAAAGCGGTTAAGGAATTCCGGGCGGAAAATTCCTTCCTTAATGATATGGTCTGTCAATTTATCCTGTAATTCCTGCGGATCCATTTCGGCTTCCACCGCCGCTTTAATAAAATCCGATCCGGCGTTGGATGTGGCAATAATGATCAAATTGCGAAAATTAACTTTTTTTCCGAAAGCGTCAGTCAACCATCCTTCATCCAAAATTTGAAGAAATAAATTCAGAATTTCCGGATGAGCCTTTTCGATTTCATCGAGCAGCAGCAATGAGTAGGGATTTTCTTTGACTTTGTTGGTCAGTTGCCCGGACATATTAATTTCCACCGAACCCAAAAGCCTGTCAATCGAATCGGATTTTTGATATTCGCTCATATCAAGGCGGATCATGCGATTTTCGTCGCCGAAATAAGCTTCCGCCAAAGCTTTGGCTGATTCAGTCTTTCCCACGCCGGTCGAACCGAGAAATAAAAAACTGCCCATTGGTTTAGTGGAGTTGGCCATGCCCACCCGGGCCCGGCGCATAGTTTCAGCGATTTGACGCACGGCAAAATCCTGGCCAATGACGCGCTCATGAAGAACTTCTTCGAGATTGACCAGTTTTTCTTTTTCTTCTCCTTGCATTTCGCCCAAGGGAACTTTCACCTTTTTTGAAACCACTTCGCTCACCGTTTGCGGCCCGATATATTTTTCCTTCGGCGCCTGGGACCAAAAAAGAAGGACTTCTTCCATCAGGTCGAGCGCTTTTTCCGGAAAGGGAGAGTCAGTGATATAACGATCGGAGAGCTTTATGATTTCGCGCAGGGCCTGGAAAGTAAAAACAACTCTTTCATTCTCAACAGCCCCGAGATTATAAAGAAGAACCTCAAGAGTCCGATCGCCGGTCATTTCCGAAATCTGGATCTTATCGAAATATTTCATCAGACCCTCTTTTTTCTCGATATTTTCGTGAAATTCGGCGGAACTGGTGAGGCCGATGATCTGAAAGGTCGGCGCGGCCAGAAATTCCGCAAGCACCGCTGAAATATCATCGCCTGGATTTTTAGGATTGGACTTGAGATAATGGCCGAGATTGTCAATTACGAGAATTATATTTCCAGCATAAGCCGCTTCAAAAAACATGGATCGCAAGATGTCCTCGATCTGGCCCTGTTTAGTAAGGCCCGAAAATATCTCGCTGATATTGATCTCGAGCACTCTTTTCCCGATCAAGTAAGGGCTGGCTGTTCTTTTTCTGATTTTTTTCGCCAAGGTATGGACAAGCGTGCGTTTTCCGACTCCCGCTTCGCCGATGACAAGGGCGCTGTTCTGGCGGGGGCGGGTCAGAATCAGCTCCAGAAGCTCCAGCTCTTCGACATGGCCGACCAGTTTCGATTTTTTATATTCCGTCGGATCGCCTTCGGAGAGATCTGTCGCGTGCCGGTCGAGATGGACCGTATAGGCGTAAGTCCAATTTTGGCCGATAGGCGCGGTATTATATAAGTTAACCTTCAGCCAGAATTTTTTCTTTTTTTCTTTTTTGATCTGGCATCCTATTTCCCATGCCACGATTTTTTGAAATTCCTCCAGAGTCAAATCACAGCTTCTTAAAAACTTTTTTAAAAGGTCGGGGTTGGAAAGAGTAATATGATCCATATCCGATGGTTCTTTTCCTATTCTTTGCCAAACTCGGGAAAACCACGGCTGGGACATCAGATCCGGCAGGCTTTCGGCTGATAGATTTTTTTTATCCGACCGGTATGATCGTGCCGAAGCGTATAAAAGAAAAATTGTTACGATTAAAAGAAAAATCCCTCCAAAGGCCATGGAAACTGCCCCGTAAAAAAACGAAACCGCCGTCCCAATTCCGAAAATCAAGAAAAACAGCGGCAAAAAAATCCATATAATCAAAACAAAAAAGCCGACAAATAGGGTAGCCAGTTCTATGAATAATCCAGTGAAGATCACAAAAAACCTCACTATCGCGCCCAAAAAACGAGTGACCAAATTTTCAAAAGCGGACTGAAGCCAAAGCCCCGGATGAAATCCCCGCCGGCCGACACGCGAAATATCCCTTTTCCAGGAGGAAAAAAGGGTTCCAGCGTGCCGGGAAATACCGAAATACCACCAAAAAAAGCCAAGATAATTTTTCCAGGTCTCCAAGAGTTTTTTTGTGCCTTGGGTAAAATGCCAAGTAATGAAATTCATTTTGGTTTTTTGTTTTCCCTTTTGACAATATAATACCATAAATTAGGCAAAATAAAAACAACCTGTTTTTCAGGTCGTTTTTATGTAATTGTGGGTGCGGCAGGACTCGAACCTGCGAAGCCCGGAGGCGCCAGATTTACAGTCTGGAGCAATTGCCGCTATGCGACGCACCCATCTTTTTGAGCCGCCCGTCGGATTCGAACCCACAACCTACGGTTTACAAAACCGTTGCTCTGCCATTAAGCTAGGGCGGCGTTAATTTCCCAGCCGCATTTTCATCTCAATTTCCTTAAGGCTCGACTTGGCTTTTAGGTCTCTCGGACGCAGCCTCAAAACCATCTTAAAAGAATCTTTAGCGTCCTTTATATTGCCGATGGACAGATAATACTCTCCGATCTCGCAGTAAGCTTCCGTATCTTTTGGATTTTCCGCGATGCGATGAATCAGAGCTTCCTCTTTCACCTTATCCTCTTCGGCCGGTTTTTCTTTGATAATAAGAGGGGGCGACGATTCCGCTTTCTTACGGATAATCACTCCGGAAGGAACGAAACCGGCTTCTTTTTTGGCTTCTCCCAAGTTTTCAAAACTAGCCGACTCGCTTATAAAAGTAATTTCGCCATCGGCAAGATCCGGCGGATTTATTTCCTCTTTTTTCAGGTGAGTAATATCTTTTATTTTTCGCCCCAGCCTTCGCTCCTTAAGTTTTCTAAGCCAATTTGCCGAAGATTCATCCAATTTTCGAAAAGCGATCTTAATGTAATAAAGAATAGTTTCCAAAACTCTTAAGGCGCCGTGACCAATTTTTTTCAGCCGTTCTCCTCTATTTCCAGTATTTTCCGCCGGAGTTTCCACCCGCAATTTTGGCCTTAAGGATTCAAACTTTTTGATGGCTGCTGTTTTCTTTCCCAACAGAACAGCCAGACCAACTAGAGTGGCCAAAAGAATTATAGGAGGAAGATAAAGCCAGATTGCACTCATCTTATTTCGCTTTTCTTAATGGTTATTATATTCTTATTTTCCAATTCAACCTTGATTTCGTCCGAGAGAATATTCACATTTTTCACCACGCCCGATCCGTCTTTCGTCTTGATGGCGCTTCCGACTGCCGGATATTCCGAAATCATTTCTTTGTATTGGCTGGCTTCATAAGCCAAGCAACACATCAATCTTCCGCAAATGCCGGATATCCGCTCTGATCCGCGATGCGCAATATGCTGAACTTTGGCCATTTCAGAGGTAATGCTGGGCAGATTTCCCTTGAATTTAGCGCAACAAAGTTCTCGGCCGCAGATTCCATATCCTCCGCATGAGCGGCTTTCGTCGCGGGCGCCGATCTGATGAAGCCGAATGGATCTCTGCAGTTTCTTAGACAGGTTCTTGACTAAATCGCGAAAATCGATCCTCCCATCGGCGATAAAAGCGAAAGTGATGCTTCCTCCGTCGAAAGAGAGATTAGCCTCCATAACTTTCATAGGCAAATCCGTTTTTTTCACTTCCCGGCGGCACATTTCCAAAATATCCTGCTCTTTTTTTCGATGATCTTTCAGAACTTTCAAATCGCTAAGGTTGGCCTTCCGCAGTACTCTTGGATTTCCGTCTCTTTGCTCCGCCGCTTGATTTTCTTTTTCATCACTGGGACTTTTTTCAATAATTCCCGCCTCAATGCCATTCGAACTTTCAATAATAACCACATCGCCTTCGGATAAAGGATACGAACTGCTGGCTTTTATCGGATTTTCCCAATTATGGATTTTTAGAGAGACAAAGGGCATTGGGTATTTTCTTGTGATTAAATCTCGAATCTTTCTATTTTTTCGACCTGGATATTCTCTCCGATTTTGGCAATTTTTTCCTTGATTATGTCCCCGACTGTCACATCGGGATTTTTTACAAAACTCTGCTCGAGAAGCGATATTTTCTCAAAGTGCTTTTTCACTTTACCTTCAATGATTTTTCTTGCAATGTCCGCGGGCTTGTTTTGGGAAGCCACTTCTTCTTTGACTATGCCTTCATAATCTTTCTTGTCTTTTTCGCTTATTTGCTCAAAAGAAAGATATTTCGGAGCCATCGCGGCGACATGCATAGCTATATCATAGGCCAGTTCCTGAAATTCGGAATTCTTGGCCACAAAATCAGTTTCGCAGCGTAGCTCGACTATGGCGCCGATTTTCTTATTGCTGTGGACATAGGCCGTCACAACACCTTCCCTGGTCTCTCTTTGGGCCTTTTTTCCGGCCTTTTCTTTCCCGCTTTTTTTCAGGTATTCGATCGCTTGTTCGACATTTCCTGCTGATTTTTCAAGAGCCTTTTTGCAATCCATCACGCTCGCGCCCGTTTGATCTCTTAATTCTTTTACGTGGTCGGCGGAAATATTATTTTTAGTAGTCATATTTAAATGAAACATTACTTTTTATTCGGCGGAAACTTTTTGATTACCATTTTTTTCCGCGTTGCTTTTCATCTGCGCTTTGGCTTCTTTGATGTTTTTCACGATGATCCCCAGGATATATTTGAGAGAGGAAAGAGCGTCGTCATTCCCTGGAATAGGATAATCCACCAATGTCGGATCAGTATTAGTATCGGTCACCGCGACAATCGGCACCTTGGCTTTGAGCGCTTCTTTGACGGCCAGATTATTCTCCTTAATATCGATTACGAAGAGCACCTGGGGGAGATTTTCCATTTTCTTAATCCCGCCGATCTTTTCGTTCATTCGCGCTATCTCCTTCTTCATCCGGCTTTTTTCGTATTTTGTGTATTTTTCAAAATCGCCTTGAGCCGATTTTGTTTCCTGTTCGTTGAGATATTTTATCCTTTTTTTGATTTCCGGAAAATTCGTCAACGTCCCGCCCAGCCATCTATTGGATACAAAGGGCATTTCCAATTCCCGGGCTGCCGCTTCGATCAATTTTTGGGCCTGCGGTTTTGTTCCGACAAACATTATCTTCCCGCCATTCATCGCGATATTTCGCATATAGTCGAGCGCCGCCTGGAACAAACCGATGGTTTTCTCCAGATCAATGATATGAATGTCGTTTTTCACCCCAAAGGTGTAGCTCTTCATTTTGGGATTCCAACGGGACTTCTTATGGCCGAAATGGACTCCCGCTTTAAGCATTTCCACAATGGAAAGCTGGACGTTTTCAACGCCAAAAACATCCGCCGCTGGTTGGGTTTGGGCACTCTCTTGAGGCTTCAATTTCGCCTCTTCGAGGCTTTTTTCTTCATTTTTCATTACTATTCTTCCTTTAATTATTTACCCCGTCAAATGCCGCAAAGTGGCAATCCCTCTTAGCGGGATTATTTGACAGGGGTTGCTTCTATCCCCGGATTTGACCTGTTTTAAAGAGAAAACAGGACAAGGAATTTCCACTTCGGGAATATGTATGATGACTTTGTAGATTTTAGCAAGCGGGCTGACGCTTGTCAATTATTGAAGACTATGTTAGTATTTCTCTGTTATTTGCTAAT
Source organism: Candidatus Moraniibacteriota bacterium (assembly GCA_036170345.1). Lineage (GTDB taxonomy): Bacteria > Patescibacteriota > Minisyncoccia > Moranbacterales > UBA11712 > Fen-1326. Next base: position 423 of record JAVHPA010000115.1, on the reverse strand, counting down.
CCTAAGAAAAATCATGAAAAAGGACATCCATCCGAAATATTTCAAAGAAGCCAAAATTATCTGCGCCTGCGGGAATATCATCATCACCGGCTCGACCAAGCCGGAAACTAAGGTGGAAGTTTGCTCGGCCTGCCATCCTTTTTACACCGGCAAAAAACGCCTGGTGGACACCGCCGGCCAGCTTGATCGCTTCCAGAAACGTTTCGACAAAAGCGCTCAAATGAAAGCCGATATCGAAAAAAAGGCCAAGGAAGCCAAGAAAAAAGCAAAAGCTCCAAAGGTTTCTGCCGAAAAACCCAAAAAAGCAGCCAGGAAGCCTGTTGCTAAAAAAACAGCTGTAAAGAAAAAGGCGACGGAAAAGACAACGGCGAAGAAAGTCACAAAGAAGAAATAGCTTTAAGAATATCGATTTCAAAAACCCGC
>JAVHPA010000114.1:0-1776 GCA_036170345.1 Candidatus Moraniibacteriota bacterium | reverse complement strand
GGAAGCGCGATCGCGCAAATTTGCGAAGAAAAGGGGATTTCAATAGAAATAGTGGTTGAGGCTAATGAATCGGCGCTCTCGGCTGCGTATAAAAAAGATTACGGCCGGCGCGGACAGCATATTCGGGCCCAGTTCAATGAAATTACGGGCGGGGCCGACTTTTATTTGGTAAAAGAAGTGGTTGACGAAACAACCCGCATTTTTGAAACCGAGGAAGAAAAACTTGCCCGTCAAAACGAGCTGGCCGGAATGGCCGGCGCAGATCAGAAGAAAGAAGAAAAACATATTTTGGAAGAAAAAAAAGGGGCGGTCGAAGAAGAAAAAATAGGTGAAGAAGGACAGATAAAAATTCCGCGTTTTAATCCCGAAAGAGATCTGACTCTGGAAGAAGCGAGAGTCAGAAAGCCGGAGACTAAAGTGGGGGACATCATCGAGGAAAAATTGGAATCAAAAAGCGATTATGGAAGAGTCGCCGCCCAAACCGCCAAACAAGTAATTATTCAAAAAATTCGGGAAGCCGAAAGAGACGCAATGTACGACGAGTACAAGCAAAAAGAAGGTGAGGTCTTGAGCGGAGTGATCCAGAGAATCGAAGGAAGAAATATTTTTGTCGACCTGGGAAAATCCACCGGGGTATTGTTTCCCTCTGAACAGGTTGATGGTGAAAGATACCGGCTGGGCCAGCGCCTCAAAGTGTATATTATGAAAGTTGAGGCTGATCCTAAGGGGCCGGGCATTGTGCTTTCCCGAACGCATCCAGTTCTGGTGCAAAAACTTTTTGAAATTGAAGTTCCGGAAATTTTTGCCGGCACGGTCGAGATAAAAGCCATGGCCCGGGAAGCCGGTTCGCGCACTAAGATCGCCGTTTCTTCCACTGAAGAAGCGATTGACCCTATTGGATCATGCGTAGGCCAAAAGGGAACCCGCGTTCAGGCCGTTATTGACGAATTGGGCGGAGAAAAAATTGATATTATTGAGTGGAATGACGATACGGCTAAATTTATTTCCAATGCTCTTTCGCCGGCCAAAGTTTTGGGAGTCCAATTAAATGAATCAAAAAAAGAAGCCCGCGTGTCCGTGCCATCCGATCAGTTGTCGCTTGCCATTGGAAAACAAGGACAAAACGTGAGATTGGCCGCCAAGCTTACCGGTTGGAAAATCGATGTCGTGGCCGGGGAAATCAAGGAAGAAAAGAGGGAAGAGACTGAAGAAGAGGAGGGCAAGGAAAAAGAGAAAGAAACTAATGAAAAGAAAGAAAAAACCAAGGAAAAGAAGAAGGATAAAAAGATGAAAAATAAGGAGGAGAAAGAACCCGCCTCGTCGGCGGATAAGGGCGGTGCAAAAGAAGGGGAAGTGGTGGACAAGAAAGAAGAAGAGGAAAAATAATTATTAATAAAAAATATATGTCTAATGGGATGAATTTATGGCACGACGTTTCTCTCGGCGACAACGCCCCCGAAGAATTCAACGTAATCGTTGAAAATCCCAAGGGATCAAAAAATAAATATGAAATAGACAAAGAAACAGGGCTTATCAAATTAGACCGGGCCATGAAAACAGCCCAGGATTTTCCTTTTGATTATGGATTTGCTCCTCAAACACTTTGGGAAGATGACGACGCGCTTGATGTCGTGATTTTGGCCACTTACCCGATCCATCCGGGCATATTACTCAAGGTTAGGCCGGTAGCAGTTATACATATGACCGATAGCGGAGATTCCGATGATAAAATAATTGCCGTTCCCGTCAAAGATCCGCGCTGGGAAAATGTTAAAG